>NZ_CM000955.1:1642523-1916201 GCF_000159695.1 Finegoldia magna ATCC 53516 | reverse complement strand
GCAGAGACGAAAGTCGGACTTAGTGATCCGGTGGTACCGAGTGGAAGGGCCATCGCTCAACGGATAAAAGCTACCCCGGGGATAACAGGCTTATCTCCCCCAAGAGTCCACATCGACGGGGAGGTTTGGCACCTCGATGTCGGCTCGTCTCATCCTGGAGCTGGAGTAGGTTCCAAGGGTTGGGCTGTTCGCCCATTAAAGAGGCACGCGAGCTGGGTTCAGAACGTCGTGTGACAGTTCGGTCCCTATCCACCGTGGGCGTGAGAAATTTGAGAGGATCTGTCCTTAGTACGAGAGGACCGGGATGGACAGACCGCTGGTGTACGAGTTGTACTGCCAAGTGCACAGCTCGGTAGCTACGTCTGGGAAGGATAAGTGCTGAAGGCATCTAAGCACGAAACCAACCTCAAGATAAGATTTCTATGAGATTACTTGAAGAAAACAAGATAGATAGGTCAGAGGTGTAAAGATAGTAATATCAAAGCTAACTGATACTAATAAATCGAAAACTTGACTGGAAATATATACTGTTATTGATTGAAATGGAAAAGTAAATAAGTATGGTGATAAAAGCAAGAGGGATACACCTGTACCCATGCCGAACACAGAAGTTAAGCCTCTTAACGCCGATGGTACTACGATGGAAACGTCGTGGGAGAGTAGGTAGTCGCCAAACAATTAAGGTCTAACGTGATTTAATCCGTTAGATCTTTTTTTGTGTAAAGATTTCGCTTGACAACAGTTGCAGGACGCACAAGGGTTAAGACCATAGCAAACATCTCGCACGAATATCTTGGGTAAAATTTAATGTTCTCACTCGCTAAGCCTCACTTCAGAAATCTTCTTTTATGAAAAAGAAATGAAGATTTCATCGTTCGAAGCGTCACTTATAAGAAGCATTAAATTATATATGGTGATATTCTTAGCTTCGATTGTTTGCTTAAAGGTTTCGTTATGTTGGGAATTTAAGGACAAGGGATAAAAATGGTGTGAAGATTTCGCTAGATTACAGTTGCAGGATACACATTGGTAAGAACTATAGCAAACATCTCGCACGAATATCTAGACTACGAAAATAAATAAATTCTAAGCTTGTGAACCTAAAATTGTGAACTCGTGCTACGCACTCAAACAGCACAATTTTTTAACGGTTCCCTTCGCTTGAATTTATGATTATTTTCTTCGTATGATATTCTTAGCTACGATCGTTTGCTTTGAGATTTCGCGGAGTTGGGAATTACGTGAAAATAATAGAAAATCATTCATAGATATAATACGCCAATAGTTGTAGAATACACATTGGTAAGAACTAATTTAAAAAATTATTCATACATTTCGCTAGATGAAAATTGCAAGACACACATGGGTAAGTACCATAGCAAACATCTCGCACGAATATCTAGACTACGAAAATAAATAAATTCTAAGCTTGTGAACCTAAAATTGTGAACTCGTGCTACGCACTCAAACAGCACAATTTTTTAACGGTTCACTTTGCTTGAATTTATGATTATTTTCTCCGTATGATATTCTTAGCTTCGATTGTTTGCTTGAAGGTTTCGTTATGTTGGGAATTTAAGGACAAGGACAAAAAAATGGTGCAAAGGATTCACTAGATGACAGTTGAAGGACAAGCAAGGTTCAGAATTGTAGCAAACATCTCACAAGAATATCTTAGGGGAAATTTAATTGTCTGACTCGCTCAGCCTCTCTTCAGAAATCTTATATTATGAAAATGAACTGAGGTGTAAATAAGAACGCAAGTTTGATATAATAGTATAATAAATCAATAGTAATTTGAAGATAAAATAGATCAGAAGTAAAGAAAGGAAATGATTATGAAGAATAATAAATCGAAATTTATTTTAGTTATTGCATTTATTGTGGTGGCTGTTTTAGTGATGTTTTTTATAAAGAACAAACCTGTTATGCCTATTAATAATGAAAATAGTGCTAAGCAAACTGAGACTGATGGAAATAATAAGCAAGAAAGTAGTTCTAACAGTGAAGACACAAATTCATCAAATTTGAATAATTTCAAAGAAGCTTACAAAGAAGTAGACAAGGAAGATGTTTTATTTGCAGGGAAAGATGCTGGTTTTGAGAAGTTTTTCTCATACGATAAGCCTGTTTTTGTAAATTTCACTTGGATTGAATGTGCTCCTTGTAAGGAAATGGCTCCATATATAGACAATACTTTCAATAAGTTCAAAGGGAAAGCCGTTGTTAAGGATGTTGAAGTGAATGTGAGCAATGATTTTGCATCACAAGCTGGTATTAGGGTTACTCCTACGCAAATTTTTATTCCTTTAAAAGAAGATTTTAAATTTTCTGATAAGGCTCAAAGCGTGATGGATGAGTATTTCCAAGAGGTTACTGTTAATGGTAAAAAGGGATATATTCACGAAGGTTTGTTGAAGGAAAATGAATTAGAAATATTGATTTCGGATATGATCAATGGATAGTTTATTAGAATTTTTGTCAAAACTAGTAAAAGATTATGTTTATTTGGCGCCGATTATTTCCTTAATAGCAGGGATTTTGACTAGTTTTCTTCCCTGCTCATTGCCGATGATTCCAATAATAATAGGGTATTTATCGGGGAATAATTACGATAAGAAAAAATCGTTCAAGGTGGCTTTGGTTTTCAGTTTAGGTAGCATTTTAGTTTTCACAATTTTTGGATTGACGGCTGCCTTGGTTGGTAAAATTTTAAATCAATTTAGTAGAGTATTTTATATCGTTATTGGAATACTTTTAATTCTTATGGCGTTTCAAAATTGGCATGTTATCAAGATTATTAGTCTCAATAAGTCCAGTAAGATTACCAAAACTGGACTTTTGGGAGCATTCATAGCTGGTGTTATTCAAGCGGTGTTCGCATCTCCATGTTCAACACCTGTTTTGGTTTCATTAATGGCTATAGCGGCTAACACTAGAAATATTTTATTTTCTATTGTTTTGTTCATATTTTATGGTATTGGTAATTGCTTTTTAGTATTTATGTCTGCTTTATTGATGGGTAAAGTTGAAGAGATTATTCAAAATGATTCATATACTAAGGTTTCTAAAATTATAGAAATAGTTCTTGGTGCAGTATTGATGTTATTTGGATTGTATTTCTTGTACCAAGGTATTTAGGAGGAAATTTATTGGAAAAAGACGTATTAGAATCGAAGAGATTGCAAGATTTGAAGATTATTGCTAAGGCTGTAGGGGTTGCAGGTATTAGTAAATACAATAAGCAAGATTTGATAAAAGAGATTATTAGTCAGGTTAATATTAACGAGAGAAATAATTCTGAGGAAGATTACGATGATACTTCTAATGATGAAAAAGATGTGAAGGATCCATTGAAAGTGGAAGGAATCTTAGATTTACACGAAAATGGATATGGATTTTTGCGATCGGAAGGATATGATTCAGGAGATGATGATATTTATGTTCCACCTGTTCAAGTTAGGAGATTTAAACTAAAGACAGGAGATTTCGTAGAAGGATTATGTCGTGAGAAAAAAGATAAAGAAAAATTCAATGCATTGATTTATGTGAATCGTGTAAATGGAGATACGGTTGAAAATCTGAGAAATAGACCTGATTTTGAGAATTTGACGCCTATTTATCCAAGAGAAAGATTGACTTTAGAAAGAGATTCTAAGAATGTTTCAATGAGAATTATGGATTTGATAAGTCCGGTTGGAAAGGGCCAAAGAGGATTGATAGTGGCATCTCCTAAAACTGGTAAGACGACTTTGCTTAAAAACATTGCAAATTCTATAAGAAAAAATTATCCAGATATTCACGTTATTGTTTTATTGATTGACGAAAGACCGGAAGAAGTTACAGATATGAAGCGTTCTGTTTTGGGAGCAGATGTAGTAGCATCTACTTTTGATGAGATGCCTCAGAATCATATTAGGGTTGCTGAAATCGTGATTGAAAGAGCGAAAAGACTTGTGGAACATAAAAAGGATGTTGTAATATTGGTTGATTCAATTACTAGATTATCTCGTGCATATAATGTTACAAGTCCTTATTCAGGTAAGACGTTGTCTGGAGGACTTGATCCTTTAGCATTGAATGGTCCTAAAAGATTTTTCGGTGCGGCAAGAAATATTGAAGAAGGCGGTTCGTTGACTATATTAGCGACAGCTTTGATTGAAACTGGTTCCAGGATGGATGATGTTATTTTCGAAGAATTCAAAGGAACTGGAAATATGGAAATCAAATTAGACAGGAATTTGTCGGAACAAAGAGTATTCCCTGCGATTGATTTGAACAAATCTGGAACTAGAAAAGATGAATTGCTTCTTACAAAAGAAGAATTATCTGCTATTAATAAAATTAGAAAACAATTAAACTCACAAGAAAACAAAGATATTGCAGATCAAATTATCAAAATGATTAAAAACACAAAATCAAACCAAGAATTTGTAAAATCAATAAATAATTTGCAAAGTTTGTAAAGAAAATTATAATGAAATATTCAAATTTTGTAGACAAGTTCATACTCATGTGTTATAATAGGTAAGTCGAAAATAATTTTGAGAAAAACGAGGTGATAATATGAAAAAAGATTTACATCCAGAATACCACGAAGCTACAGTAACTTGCGCTTCTTGTGGCAATACTTTTAAAGTAGGATCTACTAAAGAAAACATAAACGTCGAAGTTTGTAGTCAATGTCACCCATTTTATACAGGACGTCAAAGATTTGTAGAACATGGTGGTAGAGTAGAAAAATTCAAGAAAAAATACAACATGGATTAGCATTTTTGCCAGTACCTTTTTGGTGCTGGTATTTTTGTGTTAAAAAATAGATAATGAACAATGAAAAGGTAAATTGGAATGAAGAAAACGACAATTGGTGGACAAGCTTTAATCGAAGGAATTTTGATGAGAGGCCCTTCGAAGTATTCAATAGCGGTCAGAAAACCTGATCAAGAAATTGATTTGGTTGTAAAAGACTTAGAAAACAATAAAATAAATTTGATGAAGATTCCTTTCATAAGAGGAGTTGTTAGCTTGTTTGATTCTATGAAGTTGGGAATGGATGCATTAATGTATTCTGCAAGTTTTTATGAAGACGATAGCGAAAACTTCTTCGACAAACATTTCAAAAACAATGCCAGAAAAGTAGAAAATGTGTTCTCTATAATCGCATCAGTGGCATTGGCGTTATTGTTTTTCTTCTTCATTCCAACTTTTCTTACATCATTTGTTAAGCTTAATGATTCATCTTTTAGTTTCAATTTAATCGAAGGATTGATACGAATTATAATATTTTTCACATATCTTTTTATAGTTTCACATTCAAAAGATATGAAAAGAGTGTTTGAATATCATGGTGCTGAACACAAAAGTATTTATTGTTATGAACAAGGGCTGGATTTGACGATTGAAAATGTTAGAAAACAAAGCAGACTTCATCCAAGATGTGGTACTAGTTTTTTGTTTACTGTTATGATAATTTCCATTTTGGTGTTGGGCTTAGTTGGATGGCCAAATCCATTGCTGAGAATGTTGTATCGTATAATATTACTTCCAGTGATTGTGTCAATCTCTTATGAAATTAATAGATTAATCGGCAAATACGATAATACAATAACGACATTACTTGTGAAGCCAGGATTATGGGTTCAAAAGTTTTTTACAGTGAGAGAACCTGATGACAAGATGATAGAAGTTGCTATACTGGCACTTAAAAGTGTAATTCCAGAAAAAGAAGATGAAGATTTATGGTAATAAATGATATTTATAATTTGTTCGACAAATCCGATTGTTTGATGATTTTGGAAAAATTATACAACTATAGTTTCTCTGATTCTATTATTCATTCGAATGATGAGATAAGTGATGATGATGAGAAAACAATATTAGAATATAAAAAACTTTACGATGAAGATATTCCGATTGAATATATACTTGGATTTAAATACTTTTACAATAGAAAGTTTTATACGGATCCTAATGTTTTGATTCCTAGATTTGATACTGAAATTTTGGTGGATGAAATAATCAAGACTAATCGTAAGTTTGACAATATATTAGAAATCGGGATAGGATCAGGAATAATATCAATCACTTTGAATTTGGAATTGGATTCAAAAGTTCTGGGAGTAGATATAAACGAGAAAGCTATTGAACTTTCCAAGAAAAATGCAGAGAGTTTAAATGCTACTAACGTTGAGTTTGTTTATTCTGATTTGTATGAGAATGTGAATTCTAAGTATGATTTGATAGTTTCCAATCCACCTTATATAGACAAAAAAGATTTCAATTCACTTGAAACAAAAATTTTAAAAGAACCACGATCTGCACTTTTTGGTGGAGATGATGGACTTTATTTTTATAGAAAGATAATAAATCAAGCTAGTGATTATTTGAATGAAGATGGTATGCTTGCTTTTGAAATAGGATATAATCAAAGAGAGAGTATATTTGAAATTTTAGATGAAAATGGATTCAAAAATCACTACTGCATAAAAGACTTTAACGGTTTTGATAGAGTAATAATTGCGAGGAGGTAATTATGTTTGAAAATTTAGATAGTGTTGTAGATAAGTTCAAAGACTTAGAAGTAAAAGTCGCAGATCCTGAAGTTATCGCTGACATGGAAAATTGGACGAAATTAATGAAAGAACACGCTGATTTAGAACCAGTTGTTAATAAATATTTGTCTTACAAAGACAATTTGAAAAATTTGGAAGAAGACAAGGAAATGTTGGGTACTACTGGAGATAGTGAAATGGAAGAACTATTGAAAGATGAAATCTCAACTTTGGAAGAACAAATCGAAAAAGATCAAGAAGATTTGAAGATTTTATTGTTGCCAAAAGATCCTAACGATGAAAAGAACGTGTTTATCGAAATAAGAGCCGGCGCCGGTGGAGATGAAGCGGGTTTATTTGCTGGTGAACTTTTGAGAATGTATCAAATGTATTCCGACAAAAAACGCTGGACAACTGAAATAATGGATATTCAACAACAAGGTGTTGGTGGGATAAAAGAAGTTGTAATGATGGTAAAAGGAAAAGGTGCTTATTCTAGATTAAAATACGAATCTGGAGTTCACAGAGTACAAAGAGTTCCTCAAACTGAAAGTTCTGGAAGAATTCACACTTCTACTGCAACAGTTGCAGTATTGCCAGAAGCAGAAGATGTCGATGTTAAAATCGAACAAAAAGATTTGAGAATTGACGTGTTCAGAGCAAGTGGCAACGGTGGACAATGCGTAAACACTACTGACTCTGCGGTTAGAATTACACACATTCCAACAGGTCTTGTAGTAACATGTCAAGATGAAAAATCCCAAATCAAGAACAAAGATAAAGCTATGAAAGTTTTGAAATCTAGATTGTACGATTTGATGGAAGAAGAAAAGAATAAAGACAGAGCAGATGCGCGTAAATCCCAAGTAGGTACTGGTGATCGTTCTGAAAGAATTAGAACTTACAACTTCCCACAAGGAAGAATAACTGATCACAGAATCAACAAAACAATATTCCAATTACAAAATTTCTTAGATGGAGATATCGAAGAAATGATTGACGATTTGACAAGCTATGATCAAGCTGAAAAATTAAAAATGATGAATTAAAAATTAACTCGAGTTTAAACGCTCGAGTTTTTTATATTAGAGCAAGTAATGATATAATTAGATATATATTTAAATTTAGGAGATAAAAATGAATAGCGAATTAATTTATGAATATTTGGATAAAATCGGAAGAGATGGTTACAAGTTGGGACTTGATAGAATGCAAAAAACTTTGAAAATTCTAGGCAATCCCGAAAAAAGTTTTAAAATAATCCACGTTGCTGGAACTAACGGCAAAGGTTCCACATCAACTTTTATATACCAAACACTTAAAGAACATGGATATAAAACTGGACTTTTTACATCACCTCACATAATTAATTTTTACGATAGAATAAAAATCGACAAGGAAATTTCGGAAGAAGATTTCATGAGAATTTTCGAAATTATCAAGGATACTATTGAAGAAAATGATATAAAGGTGTCTACATTTGAATTTATAACTTTGTGTGCGATTTATTATTTTGCAGAACAAAAATGTGAATATGTTGTACTTGAAGTTGGAATGGGTGGAAGGTTGGATGCGACCAACGCAACAGATGAAACATTGTTATCTGTAATTACAAAAATTGGATTGGATCATCAAGAATATTTGGGAAATACTTTAGAAGAAATCGCATACGAAAAAGCTTGTATCATGAAACAAAATGGAAGATGTGTCGTTTATGATCAACAAGAAAGTGTACTAGATGTATTCAGAGAAGTTGCAGAAGAAAGAAACAATAAGCTATACATTTGCGATTTTGATGAAGCAAAAAATATCGAAATCAACGCAACTTATAACTCTTTTGATTGGAAAAATTTGCACATTGAAACTAGATTAGTTGGAAGATATCAATTATACAACGCCCAATTAGCATTGAGTGCAATTGATGTATTAAGAGATGAACTTGATTTGTCGGATGAAGATATAATAAAAGGTTTCAAAAACGCATACATTCCTGCAAGATTTGACGTGATAAGACACAATCCTACAGTAATCTACGATGGTGGACACAATGCAGATGGTGTAAAAGCTTTGAAATCATCAATAGAATCTGTGTTTGGCGATAAAAAAATCGTGTTTGTTTACGGAGTATTGAAGGACAAGGATTATGACGACGAAATCAAACTAATTCACGAAAATGCCAAAGCATTTGTGACATTTACGCCAGATTCACCAAGAGCATTAAAAGCAGAGGATTTGAAAAAACAAATCGAAGCCTACAGTGATAATGTTGTTGCAAAATCAAATGTGAACGACGCCGTGGATTATGCTATTGAACACTTCAAAGATGATGTAATCATAATTTTCGGAACATTGTACAGTGCGGAGCAAGCTTATGAACATTTATAAAAAAGTTTTTGATGGAAAAGACATCGGAGAAATTTTATACGATGAACCAATGAAAAATCATACTACCTTCAAAATTGGAGGTAGTTGTGATGTTATGATATTTCCTCAAACTGAAGAACAAATAATAAATGCCATTCAATTAATAAAACAAAATGGATTTGCCTACAGAATTATAGGCAATGGATCGAATCTGTTAGTTAGCGATGAAGGGTTGAGAGAAGTCGTAATTAAATTACACGATAATTTCAACGACATGAAAATTGATGGTGATATTTTAACTGCAAAATCAGGGGCGTTATTGAGCGCTGTTAGCAAATTAGCTATTAACAACTCATACGCTGGTTTTGAAGCTGTTAGCGGCATACCTGGAGACATTGGAGGGGCTATTACAATGAATGCAGGTGCTTATGGAACAGAAATGAATGATATTGTTCACAGAGTTAAAGTTATTGATTCAGATTTGAATGTAAAATATTATAGCTGTGATGAGATGGATTTTTCATACAGACATTCAAGAGTTCAAGATGAAAAATTGATAGTTTTAGAAGTTGAATTTTTGCTAAAAAAAGGTGACCAACAAGAAATCCTCAATAATTTTCACGATTACACAGAAAGAAGAACATCAAAGCAACCATTGGAACTTCCTTCTTGTGGCTCAGTTTTCAAAAGACCAGAAGGTCACTTTGCAGGACAATTAATTGATGAAGCAGGTCTTAGAGGCTACAGATACAATGATGCGATGGTTAGTGAAAAACATTGCGGCTTTATAGTTAATGTTGGAGATGCAAAATGCTCTGATGTTGTAGCGGTTATAGAACATGTGCAAGAAGTCGTGTTTGAAAAGTTCAATGTGAAGTTAGAACCAGAAGTGAGAATTATCGGTGGAAAATAAGATAAAATTAACCAGAGAATATCACGTGCATTCGGTTTACAGTCGCAATAATCACGGCAAAAGTACAATCGAAGAAATTGTACAAGAAGCCAGATCAAAAAAGTTGAAGACTATAAGCATAACTGATCATGGTCCAGGACACATAATGTATGGGATAAAAAGAAAATTAATTCCTGTGCAACGTGAAGAGATCGACAGATTAAAAGAAAAATACGACGATATCGAAATTTTGATGGGAGTTGAAGCCAACGTAATTGGCTACAATGGAGAGATAGATATTAGAGAAGAAGAAAAAAAGTATTTTGATTTTATCAATCTTGGATTTCACGATGGAGTTAGATTTGTAGACAAAAAATCTTTTTATAATTATCATGTTTTAAAAAGAATGAGCTGGATGGGACAATCGGTCAGAGAAAAAATGATTGATTTGAACACAAATACAATGGTAAAAGCGTTGGAGAACAACGATATTTTTATAATAACGCATCCAGGAGATAAAATAGATGTGGATATAGACAGAATCGCACAAACATGCGAAAAAACAAACACGGTTATGGAGATTAACAATCATCATCCACATTTATCTGTAAAAGAAATCAAAATTTCTTCACATTATAATGTTAAATTTAGTTTAGGGAGTGATGCTCATCACAGAAAAAATATTGCAAATGTGAATAACAGCATCAAAAGAGTAATTGAATCAGGGTTGGATATTAGTAGAATTATAAACATCGATTAGGAGAATTCATGGAAGTTGTCATTATTACAGGAATGAGTGGGGCTGGCAAAAGTGCCAGTAGCGATATTTTTGAAGATTTGGGATATTATACATTGGATAATATGCCGCCATCTCTTTTATTGAGTTTTATCGATTTGACTACAAAAAGCAAGAAAAAAATCAACAAAATTGCATGTGTGGTAGATATTAGAGGTGGAGAATTCTTCGCTGATTTGATGAAATCCATAACACTTTTGAAAAATCAAAGTATTGATGTCAAAATTTTGTATTTGGATGCATCAGATGAAATTCTAATCAGAAGATACAAAGAACATAGAAGACCACATCCTTTGGCTATCAACGGAAATATTTCTCAGGGGATTTTTAACGAAAGAGAACTTCTAACTGAAGTCAGAAATTCAGCAGATTCAATTATCAACACTTCTAATTTGACATTGGGAGAATTGAGAAGAAAAATCTTATCTGCATTTTCACTCAAAGATGTAGACACAAAACTAGCGATATCTGTGGTATCATTTGGATTTAAGCACGGAATATTGCTAGATGCAGATTTGGTATTTGATGTTAGATTTCTTCCAAACCCTTATTATATCGAAGAATTAAAAAAATCTTCAGGGCTAAATACAGATATCAAAGAATATGTATTTGGATTTGAAGAAGCAAATGAATTCTTGGACAAATTAGTGGATATGATGGAATTTTTGATTCCAAAATATTCAAAAGAAGGAAAGACAAACTTGGTTATAGGAATAGGATGCACCGGCGGAAAGCACAGGTCCGTTGCAATAGCACAAGCTTTGACAGCAAGGCTTGAAGGAAATGGAGAAAAAGTTTATGTATCCCACAGAGACCAAAAATTTTGGTAAAAAGATAGTAACTATCGGTGGAGGAACAGGCAATTCTATATTGTTAAGAGGTGTCAAGAATTTCACATCAAACATAACTACAATTGTAACGGTAGCTGATGATGGTGGAGGAAGTGGAGTTCTTAGAGAAGATTTGGGAATGTTACCTCCTGGTGATATTAGAAACTGTCTTGTGGCACTTGCTAATACTGAACCGATAATGGAAAAATTAATTAATTATAGATTTTCAAATGGTCAATTAAAAGGTCAGAGCTTAGGCAATTTATTGATAGCTGCAATGAATGATATTTGTGGCGATTTCAATGAAGCAATAAAAGAAATAAGCAATGTTTTGGCGATTACGGGAAAAGTGTTGCCAATGACTTTGGATAATGTCAAATTATTTGCTGAATTAGAAGATGGATCTACTATTGAAGGTGAATCAAACATCACGTTTTTGAACAGAAAAAACGGAGGTAAAATAAAAAGAGTATACACATCTCCGAAACTACTTTTGCCATTAAAAGAATCCATAGATAGCATAATGGATGCTGACATTGTACTTTTAGGTCCAGGGTCTTTGTACACATCAATAATTCCCAATCTTTTAGTAACAGACATATCACAAGCGCTAAAAGAAACAAAGGCAGAAGTTGTGTACATATTGAACATAATGACTCAACCTGGTGAAACTAATGGTTACAGTGTTACAGATCATGTAGTTGCCATTATTGATCACGCAAACTCAAATATTATCGACAAAATCGTCGTTAATTCCAAGGAAGTAGACAAATACGCGAAGTACAGATACAAATCAATCGAAAATTCTACGCCGATTTATATTACAGATGAAGATCGTGAAAATATGGAAAAATTAGGCATAGAAATCATAGAAGCCGATATATGTGATATCAGCTATGATTACATCGTGCACGATTCGAATAAATTGATGAAAACTATATTAGAAAGATATTAGTATGAATACAATTATTGAAAAATTAGACGGACAAAATAAAATATCTGCACTTGAAAAAGCAGCAGATTTAATAAAAAATGGGAGTGTAGTTGCATTTCCTACAGAAACAGTATACGGATTAGGTGCAAATGGATTAGACGAAGAAGCTTGCAAGAAAATATTCGATGTCAAGAGAAGAAAAAGAGACAATCCATTAATCTTACACGTAACTAATGAAGAAATGGTCAGGAATTTATCATCAGAAATCACTGAAGATCAAAAAAAATTGATGGATAATTTGTGGCCAGGGCCATTGACTATAATTTTCAAAAAAAGTGACAAAGTTAATGACGTTGTAAGTTGTGGAGGAAATACCGTAGCAATTAGAAATCCATCAGATGAAATCGCAAGATTTTTGATAGATAAATCTGATTGTCCAATAGCAGCACCTTCTGCGAACAAATCAGGAAGACCATCACCAACTAACGCACAAGATGTGTACAGTGATATGCAAGGTGAGATTGAAATGATTTTGGATGGAGGAAGTTGCAACATCGGAATAGAATCCACGGTTGTCGATTTGACAGAAAAACCATACACCATACTTAGACCGGGGTTTTACACAAAAGAAGATTTGGAAGAGTATTTGGATGAGGTTGTATACGATAAATCATTAATCGATTCTAAGACTATTCCGAAATCACCAGGACAAAAATACAAGCACTACGCACCTAAAACAAAACTCATAGTAATCAAAGGAAACATGGATAACATACAAAATTATGTTGATAGCTTAGAAATAAATACCGATGAAATTGGATTTATACTCACAGAAGAAACAGCGCAGAATGTAAACTTCAAAAATGTAAAAATTATTTCAAAACGAAATGATTATTTGAACTTTGCGCATAATATCTTCGCTTACCTCAGGGAGTTAGATAAATTAAATTACAAATTATTAATTTGTGAAGGGGTAAATGAACAAAAAATGGGTATAAGTATAATGAACAGGCTTAAAAAATCTTGTGCTAATAACATAGAAGTAATTTAGTATGTTATAATAAAGAGTATAAAGTTTATTTTATAGGAGGAATTATGAGTAAAGTAACTGTATTTGATCATCCGTTGATTAAACACAAATTAACAATTTTACGTGATAAAAACACAGGAAGCAATCAATTTAGACAGTTAGTTTCTGAAATAGCAACTTTAATGTGCTATGAAGTTACTAGAGACTTTAAATTAGAAGATTGTGAAGTAGAAACTCCGATAGGAACAACTACCGGCCAAACTCTTAGTGGTAAAAAATTAGGAGTAGTTCCAATTTTAAGAGCAGGTTTGGGAATGGTTGAAGGATTTTTGAGTGTATTACCAGCAGCAAAGGTGGGACACATTGGATTGTACAGAGATCCTGAAACATTAAAACCTGTTGAATATTATTGTAAATTGCCAAAAGATGTTGAAGAAAGAGATATTATCGTTGTAGATCCAATGCTTGCAACAGGTGGTTCTGCAGAAGCAGCGATTACTTTCTTAAAAGAACATGGATGTAAGAGCATCAAATTGGTTAATATCATAGCAGCTCCAGAAGGAATCAAAATGGTTCAAGAAAAGCATCCAGATGTAGATATATACGTGGCAGGTCTTGATGAAAAATTAAACGAACACGGTTATATCGTACCTGGTCTAGGTGATGCAGGAGACAGATTATTTGGTACTAAATAGCTTTAAGCTTTTAGTTATATACTTATGGTTTTAGAGTATTTTTCATATTCTAAAACCATCTCTAATTAGGAGGTGAAACAATGTCAGATACTGCTATATCAAAAATTAAAGAAGCTGAAGAGAAGGCTAAGCTTATTGTCGATGAAGCTAATGAAAAAAGAAAAAGCATTTTAGAAGATGCAAAATCAGAAGCTGAACAAAAATATGATGAAATTATCAACGAAGCACAACAAGTTCGAAATGAAAAACTAGAATCTTCAAAGAATAAAGCAATTGAAGAATCAAAAGATTTGGAACAAAAAGCCAAGATGAATAATGAAAGTATTAAAAACATCGACACTGATACAGTTGAAGGACTTGTAGACAAAATCGTTGAAAGGATAGTGAGTTAATGGCTATTGTAAAAATGAGCAAATTTGATTTGTATTCATTTGATTATGATAGGGAAAAATTACTCGAAGATCTTCAAAAGTTTAATTATGTTCATATTGATGAAAAGAAAGTAGAAGACGAAAATCAAGGTTTAAGGAATTTAGATAATTCTGAACAAATTGTTAGCACTAGTGAAAAGCTTACCAAAGTAAAATGGGCTATAGATTTGCTTGAAAAGTATTCAGAAAAGCATAATAAGATAGACGAACTAAAGCAAGGTAAGAAAACATTTAGACTAGATGAGCTTACTAAAAAAGCGCTTGATTTTGACTTTGATGACCACTACAAAGAACTTTCATCTTTGGATAAACAACTAACTGAACTTGATCAGAACAATCAAACTTTGAACCAAAAAAAATCTGAATTAACTCCATGGGAGAATTTGGATTTGGATATTTCAAAGATCGATGATTTTGAAAGAGTTAAAGTAGTTACTGGAACTGTAAGTGATAAATTCATCGATCAGTTAAAATTAAACACAAAAGACATTGAAGATATTTATATCGAAGAAATTTCTCGAAATTCAGGCTTTGTTTACTTGCTTGTTATCGCTAAGGATTATGAAAAAGCACAAGATATCCTAAGAGACAATGGATTTGTCAACATTAATATTAAATCACATGGACTTGTAAAAGATGAAATTAAAAATATTGACGAACAAATCATTGCAAATAAAAAGCATTACAAAGAAATTGAAGATCAAATTAAATCAAAAACAGGTTTGACTGAACAATTTAAGATTTATCATGATTATCTTGAAAACAACAGCTTAAAAGAAGAAGCTACAAGCAAAATTAAGAAGACAGATAAGATTGATATAATCGAAGGATATATTCCTACAGATAAGGAAAAAGATTTTGAAAATCTACTACAAAACTCATTGAATAATAAGTATTATTTGGAAATGAATCCAGCAGATAAAAATGATCCAAATGTACCGATTATTTTGAAAAACAGAGGATTTGCAAAAGCTTTTGAAAGTATAACAGGAATGTATTCATTGCCAAAATACAACGAAGTTGATCCAACACCATTATTGGCACCTTTCTATTGTTTCTTTTCAGGAATGATGATTGGTGATTTGGGATACGGGTTGATTGTATTTTTAGCAATAATAGTAGCTCTCAAGATTTTTAATCTTGATGAAAAGAAAAAGCAATTCTTGAAATTCTTTATGTTCATATCAATTGCCTCAATGTTCTGGGGATACATTTATGGATCATTCTTCGGTGGAATTATACCGATGACTCCAATCATTGACACAAGCAAAAACGCAATGACTTTAATAGTTTTATGCTTAATCTTTGGTTTTATACATTTATTCTTTGCATTGGGAATCAAGGCTTACATGTTGATTAGAGATCACAAGCCTTTAGATGCATTTTATGATGTTGGACTATGGTATTTAATTATTATTAGTATATTAGTTTTACTAATCGGTAAGACTTTAGCATTGCCAGCTGTGGCATTGACAATTGCAAAATGGATTGCTATAGCATCAGCTGTTGGAATTATTCTTACAGCAGGAAGAGATGCAAAAAGCATCGGTGGTAAGCTTGGTTCAGGATTGTATTCATTGTACGGAATATCTGGCTGGATTGGAGATTTCGTATCTTATATGAGACTTATGGCATTGGGCTTATCAGGAGCATATATTGCGGTAGCAATTAATATGATTGTAAAAATGATGGCTGAATCAAGTATCATAGGATTTATATTTGGACTTATCGTATTCGTGGTATTCCAAGCATTCAACGCATTCTTATCGTACTTGTCAGCATACGTTCACTCTGCAAGATTGATTTTCGTAGAAATGTTCAATAAATTCTACGAAGGTGGTGGAGTGCCATTCAAGAAACTTATAACAGAATCAGAATATTTTAACATAACAAACAAATAGGAGGATATTATGGAAAAATTCTTTTTAGAAAACGGTGGATTAGTTTTAGGAGTATTATCAGTAGTAATAGCAGTTTTATTCTCAGGTATGGGATCTGCTAAAGGTGTAGGTAGAGCAGGGGAAGCTGCAGCTGGAGTAGTTATTGAAGAACCAGAAAAATTTGGTAAGTCATTAGTACTTCAATTATTACCAGGTACACAAGGTTTGTACGGATTCGTAATTGGTATTTTAATTCTATTCAAACTTGCAGGTGGAAGTATTTCCTTAGCACAAGGATATGTTTATATTGCAGCAGCATTACCAGTAGGAGTTGTAGGATATTTCTCAGCAATTGCTCAAAGTAAAGTAGCAGTTAGTGGTATCAATATCTTAGCAAAGAATGAACCTCAACAAGCAAAAGGTATTATCTATGCAGTAATGGTTGAGTTATATGCCATCTTAGCATTCGCTATTTCATTCTTATTAATGAACCAAATCCAAGCTTAATGGTGATTTAGATGTCTAATTTAGATAATATAATTAATGAAATTCTTGAAGATGCAAAAAAAGAATCTGAACAAATTCTAAATAATGCAAATCAAGAAAAAGAAAAAATCATTGAAACTAAAATAGACCAGGCTAATCAAGAAAAAGATACAATATTAAACAAAGCAGAATCTGAAGCAAAAGGCGTGTACGACAGACACTTATCTCAAGTTGTTTTAAAATCAAGAGATAATGCGCTTTTTGCAAAACAAGAAGTAATCGATAGTGTTTTACAAAAAATTAAAGATAAATTAAAGAATATGTCACTTGAAGATTATAAAAAATACCTAATAAATAGTTTATCCAAAATGGATTTGAATAGTGATGATTTGTTAGTATTACAATCTGATAAGTACGACAGTTTGAAGAATGAAAACTTTAATGTAAAAATATCAGATGAAACTGTTGATAGCGGATTTTGTATTAAAAGAGGTAATGTATTAATAAATAATAATTTTTCTTCACTGGTCGATTCAATGAAAGATGAATTGGAAGTAGAAATTGCAAAAACTCTTTTTAAGAAGTAGGTGATAATATGAAAAAAGAAGATTTCATACATCAATCTGCTATAACTCGTGTCAAAGAAAAGGAATTGTTGAGTAAGAATGATTATGAAAGACTGATAGATGCTAGTAATTTAGAAGAAACTGTAAGATTACTTTCGGATTCAGTGTATCAATCAGAATTTGCAAAGCTTGATAATTATAAGAATTACGATGTTGCTTTGAAAAATGAGTTAAAAAAGACTTATAAATACATGTATGATATGAGTAGTTTCCAATTTCCTGTCGATTTAATGGCATTAAAATACGATTATCATAATTTAAAAGTTTTGATTAAAGAATATCTAAAAGATGAAGATTTTTCTTCAATGTTAAGCGATATAACTAGAATTGAATTCAAAAGCATGAGAGATTCAATTAGAGAAAATACTGAAATTGAAATGGAACATTTTGATAAAGTTATCAAAGAGTCAATCGCTGATTACGAAGAAAACAAAGATCCTCAAATGGTAGATATTTATGCCGACAGAGAGTATTTTGTGGAAACTTCAGAAATTGCAAAACAAATTGATTCAGATTTGATAAATGAATACGTGGAAGATTTGATAGATTTTACTAATATTAAAACTTTACTTAGAGTTCAAAACCAAAAGAAAAGTTTAGAATTTTTGAAAAAAGTCATTATTCCTAATGGTAGTATTGAATCTGAAAAGTTTGAAAGTGAATTGCATTCTGAAATTACCGAAGATAGTCCATTATTCAAACAAGCTAGAATTTACTATTATGTAAAAGAAGCTATCAGTGAGTATAAGAAATCAAATAGTTTATCTGCCTTTGAAAAGGCAATGGATGATTATTTGATGGAAAAAATCAAAGAAATCAAAAAGGTTACTTATGGACCTGAGGTTTTGTTTGGATATTTATTTGCAAAAGAAACTGAAATTAAGAATCTTAGGATTATTTTTGTAGGAAAGATTAACTCATTGAAACCTGATTATATCAGGAGTAAGTTGAGGTTAAGTTATGCGTAAAAAAGTAGCTGTAGTAGGTGATAGAGATTCTGTATTGGTCTTCAAAGCTCTGGGAGTAGATGTATTTGAATCTATTGAGAGCACAGACGCTAGAAAAACTGTAGACCGCCTAGCAAAAGAAGACTACGGAGTGATTTTTATTACTGAACAAATAGCAGAAAAAATCAAAGAAACAATAGATAGATATAATGATAAAGTTTCACCAGCTATTATCTTGATACCTTCTAATCAAGGTAGCTTGAACATTGGAATGAACAGAATCAATACTAATGTCGAAAAAGCTGTTGGAGCGAACATTTTGTAAAGGAGAGCTTATATTGAAAGAAGGTAAAGTATTAAAAGTATCCGGACCTTTGGTAGTTGCTGAAGGAATGGAAAACGCAAGCGTATATGACGTTGTTGAGGTTTCAGACGATAAGCTCATTGGAGAGATTATTGAAATGAGAGGCGATAAAGCCTCAATTCAAGTATATGAAGAAACAACAGGAATTGGCCCTGGAGATAAAGTTATATCTACAGGTCACCCACTATCAATCGAATTGGGACCTGGTATATTAGAGCAAATGTTTGATGGTATTCAAAGGCCATTAAAATCATTGCAAGAAAAAGCTGGAGACTTCTTGTTAAGAGGAGTTAGCGCTCCATCATTAAACAGAGAAAAGAAATGGGAATTCAAACCTGTTAAGTCTGTAGGTGATGAAGTAGAAGCTGGAGATATTATAGGTGAAGTTCAAGAAACTGAAGTAATTGTTCACAAGATAATGGTTCCAGCTAATGTATCTGGTAAAATTAAATCAATTGAATCTGGAGAATTCACTGTTGATCAAACAGTTTGCGTTGTAGAACAAGAGTCAAAAGATATTGAAATAAATATGATTCAAAGATGGCCTGTAAGAAATGGTAGACCTTACAAAGAAAAGGAAGATCCAATCAAACCATTGATCACAGGTCAAAGAGTTATCGATACATTTTTCCCAGTTGCAAAAGGTGGTACTGCAGCAATTCCAGGACCTTTCGGTAGTGGTAAAACAGTAGTTCAACACCAATTAGCTAAATGGGCAGACGCTGAAATAGTTGTGTATGTAGGTTGTGGAGAACGTGGTAACGAAATGACAGACGTTCTTAATGAATTCCCTGAATTGATTGACCCTAAGACTGGACAATCATTGATGAAGAGAACTGTTTTAATAGCGAACACTTCAAACATGCCAGTAGCTGCCAGAGAAGCAAGTATCTACACTGGAATTACAATCGCTGAATACTATAGAGATATGGGTTATTCGGTAGCGATGATGGCGGACTCAACATCAAGATGGGCAGAAGCTCTTCGTGAAATGAGTGGTAGACTTGAAGAAATGCCTGGTGATGAAGGTTATCCTGCATACTTGGCATCAAGAATTGCTGATTTCTACGAACGTGCAGGAAAAGTAAAATGTTTAGGTAGTGATGGAAGAGACGGATCATTGACTGTTATCGGTGCGGTATCTCCTCCAGGTGGAGATATTTCAGAACCAGTTACACAATCAACACTTAGAATTGTAAAAGTATTCTGGGGTTTGGATTACGCATTAAGTTATATGAGACACTTCCCAGCAATAAACTGGATTAACTCTTATTCATTGTATCAAGATAAGATCGACGAATATTTGGATGGTAACGTAGATAGTAATTTCTCAGATTACAGAAAACAAGCTATGAAATTATTACAAGAAGAATCATCTTTACTAGAAATCGTAAGATTGGTTGGACGTGATTCATTAAGTGATGAAGACCAAATCAAACTTGAAACTTCAAAATCATTAAGAGAAGATTTCTTACAACAAAACGCATTCCATGAAACAGATACATTCTGTTCATTGGACAAACAAGCAAAAATGTTGGATTTAATCTTAACATTCCACAAGGAATCTTTGAGAGCTTTGGAAGAAGGAGCTTATGTATCTGAAATTTCAAAACTTGCTGTAAGAGAAAAAATCACACGTGCTAAAAATATTCCAGAAGATGAATTACAAAGATTTGAAGAAATTAAACAAGAAATTAAATCACAAATTACCGATTTAGTTAATGGAGGTGAACGTTAATGATTAAAGATTATAATTCAGTAACAGAAGTAGTCGGACCATTAATGGCGGTAGAAGGTGTAGAAGGCGTAAAATTCGACGAACTTGTTGAAATAGAATTACAAGATGGAGAAAAAAGACGTGGTCGTGTTGTAGAAATTGACCACGATGTAGCGATGGTTCAAGTATTCGAAGGTACATCAGGAATTAACTTACAAGAAACTACAGTAAGATTTTTGGGTAGACCTTTGGAACTTGGAGTATCTGAAGATATGATTGGTAGAGTATTCGATGGTTTAGGTAGACCAATAGATAATGGTCCTAAAATTATTCCAGAAGATAAAGTGGACATCAATGGTTCATCTATCAATCCAGTATCTAGAGACTATCCATCAGAATTTATCGAAACAGGCGTATCTACAATAGATGGTTTGAATACTCTTGTTAGAGGACAAAAACTTCCTATATTCTCAGGATCAGGTCTTCCTCATAACAAATTAGCAGCTCAAATAGCAAGACAAGCAAAAGTTTTGGGTAAAGATGATAAATTCGCAGTAGTATTTGCTGCGATGGGAATAACATTTGAAGAAGCTCAATATTTCATCGGAGACTTCAATAAAACAGGCGCTATCGACAGAGCTGTATTGTTCATGAACTTAGCTGATGACCCAGCGATTGAACGTCTTTCAACTCCAAAGATGGCACTTACTTGTGCAGAATTCTTGGCTTTTGAAAAAGGCATGCACGTATTAGTAATCATGACAGACATGACAAACTACGCAGAAGCACTTCGTGAAGTATCTGCTGCCAGAAAAGAAGTTCCAGGTCGTAGAGGATATCCAGGATATTTGTACACTGACCTTGCAACTTTATATGAAAGAGCTGGAAGAATCGTTGGAAGAGAAGGATCTATAACTCAAATTCCTATCTTGACAATGCCAGAAGATGATATTACTCACCCAATACCAGACTTGACAGGATACATTACAGAAGGTCAAATCATACTTTCTCGTGAATTATACAAGAAAGGATATGAACCTCCTATCAATGCTATCCCATCATTATCAAGACTTAAAGATAAAGGTATTGGTAAAGGCAAAACAAGAGAAGACCATGCAGATACAATGAACCAAATCTACGCAGGATATGCGTCTGGACTTGATGCAAAACAATTATCTGCAATCCTCGGTGAATCCGCGTTGAGTGATGCTGACAAAGCATTTGCAAAATTTGCTGAAAGATTCGAAAGAGAATATGTAGATCAAGGTTATTATACTGATAGATCAATTGAAGAAACTCTTAATATCGGCTGGGATTTATTAAAAGAAATACCACGTACAGAATTGAAGAGAATCAAAGATGAATTAATAGATAAATATCTTGGAAATGGTGAAGGGACTGATGAGTAATGGCAAGACTCAATGTCAATCCTACAAGAATGGCTCTTTCGGAGCTGAAAGCTAGGCTCAAAACATCTTCTAGAGGTCACAAGTTATTAAAAGACAAACAAGATGAACTTATGAGACAATTCATCGAAATGATCAAAGAGAACAAAGCTTTAAGAGAAAAAGTTGAAGCGAAACTTCAAAACTCTTTTAGTGATTTTCTAATGGCAAGTGCAATAATGAGCCCAGAGTTTTTAGATGAAGCGGTATCTTTTCCAAAAACAAAGGTAAATGTTGATATCGAAACTAAAAACGTAATGAGTGTTATTATTCCACAAATGAAATTTACTCGTGAAGGCGAAGCTGATTCTAGTGAGATATATCCTTATGGGTATGCACAAACATCACAAGATTTGGACTTGGCAATTGATTCATTGAATTCAGTAATGGATGAAATGTTAGAATTGGCACAAATCGAAAAAGCCACACAATTAATGGCGGATGAAATTGAACAAACTAGAAGAAGAGTAAACGCTTTGGAATATAGAACAATTCCAGACCTGGAAGAAACAATTAAATATATCAGAGCTAAGCTTGATGAAAATGAACGTGCTAATATTACAAGACTTATGAAAGTCAAAGATATTATCGCAAAGCAAGAAAACGAAGCTTAAATATAAGACTGGGTAAAATAATTTTAGAATTAGATTACTCAGTCTTTTTTGTTTTTTTTTGGATAAATTTTTTTAAAAATTTCGCATAAAATTATGATTAGTTATGTTGATAATATTTATTAGCTATGCTATTATTTTAGTAGTATTAATCTAAGTTTGAAGGATAAATGAAAAAATTTTTATCAGATTTAGTTATTTAATTTTTTGAACTATTTTAAAATATTGTTTTTTATTAAAAATCGCTTTTAATTAGAATTTTTTAAATATAAAACTTTATACTTGGAAAGGGACTGCTCAATGAAAATTACGACAGATTATAAGAAACAATTATTGGATATGATGTTTGATATTTACATAAAATACCATAACAGTGAGAAAGATTCGATGGAAAGCCTAAGGCTGTATTCTCACAATAGATTGGAAAATTGTCAGAATAAAGATAAAAGAAATTTTTGTTCATCATGTTCAATTAGATGTTTCAGCAAAAACAGAAGAGAAGATATCAAGAGAGTTATGAAATATTCAGGGCCGAGGTTGATTTTTTACAGACCATTAGCACTTCTCAGACATACATTTAATCACTTTTGGAGGAATTTAAATGATAAATAAAAGACTTATTGCTATGATGAAAGATTCAACAAAATATGTTTTGTACACTGTTTTATTAAACTGGATTGGGCTTGTTTTTAATATTATTTTTGTAATAACGATTTCAGGCGTTATTCAAAATATTTATGAAAAAAAAGAAATTGGAGACTCATTTTACATTTCTTTGGTTATTATGATTTTGACAATAATTGTAAGGTATTTTACAAGTTATAATAGTCATATTCTATCGCAGAAAGCATCTGTTATAGTGAAAAAAGAGTTGAGACATAAATTATACGAAAAATTACTTAGCTTTGGTACATCATATAACAAATTCGTAAACACGTCAGAATTATTGCAACTTGCAGTCGATGGAATAGAACAACTTGAAATGTATTTCGGTGGATTTTTACCTCAGTTTGGATATAGCATTCTTGCACCAGTTACTCTATTTGCGGTACTTATGTTTTTTTCTCCAAAAGCAGCTTTGGTGATGATAATAGCAGTTCCTTTGATTCCATTATCCATAGTAGCAATTATGAAATTTGCAAAAAAACTTTTGGGAAAATACTGGGGAAATTACGCAAATTTAGGACAGACATTTCTCGACAATGTAGCTGGTCTTACTACATTGAAGATATATCAAAGAGATTACGACTACGAGAAAAAAATGGACAGGGAAGCTGAAGATTTCAGAAGGATAACGATGAAAGTTTTGAGTATGCAGTTAAATTCCATTACCGTGATGGATGTAATCGCATTTGGAGGAGCTGCGATTGGTTCTATCATATCAATAGTTCAACTTGTAAATGGTCAAATTTCACTAAAATCTGCGATTATTGTGATATTACTTGCAGCGGATTTCTTCATTCCACTAAGGCAACTCGGTTCGTTTTTTCACGTATCAATGAATGGTATGGCAGCGAGCGATAAAATATTTAAAATACTTGATTCTCATATTGAAGAAAGAGGAGATAGTGAATTTCCGAGAGAACTATCTTCTATTAAATTTGAAAATGTGGATTTTTCATACGACGGAATTAGAAACATAATAAACAATTTGTCTTTTTGTATAAGTTCCAATTCTATTACTTCTTTTGTTGGAGAATCTGGTTCGGGAAAATCAACTGTTGCATCTCTTCTTCTCGGTATAAACAAAAGAGTTTCCGGAAAGATAACGTATGAAAATACCGAGCTTTTCGACATTAAAGAATCTGATTTGATGAAAAATGTGACGATAGTTTCGGCTAACAGTTATATTTTCAAAGGCAGTTTAAGAGATAATCTTTCTATGGGAAATGTAGATGTATCAGATGATGATATGTATACTATACTGAAAAAAGTAAATCTCTATGATTTTTTCGAATCTGAAAATTCATTGGACACAAAAATTAACGAAGCGGGCTCAAATCTATCAGGTGGACAAAGACAGAGATTGGCAATTGCGAGAGCCATACTAAAAGATAGCAAAGTATATATTTTTGATGAGGCGACATCTAACATAGATTTGGAAAGCGAAGAAATAATAATGAATCTCATAAATGAAATTGCAAAAGACAAAATTGTTGTGTTGATTTCTCACAGACTTGCAAATGTTACTTCATCAGAAAAAATTTACGTTTTAAAAAACGGAAATATTATAGAGCAAGGTTGCCATAAGCAATTAATCTCGAATGATGGTTTGTATAAAAAGATGTTCACAGAGCAATATAAATTAGAAAATCTAGGAGAAATATAATATGAGAAGAAGTGGATTTAATATTATGATGAAATTGATAACTCTTGTAAAACCGCTAATAGGGTTTATGTTTCTGGCAATAATAGCAGGAGTTATTGGGAATTTGGCAGCAATTTTTATCCCTGCATATTCTTCTTATGTAATAGCGAATATTGTATCAAGAGCAGATCAAATTAATTTGAATATGAGCTTCATATTGTTGTTAGTGCTGGCGATTTCACGAGGATTTTTGAGATATGTAGAGCAGTTGTGCAACCACTTTATCGCGTTTAAGCTACTAGCTATAATAAGAAATAAAGTTTTTAGAGCGCTTAGGAGACTTGCACCAGCAAAGCTAGAAGGAAAAGAAAAGGGAAATCTTATTTCTCTTATTACAAGCGACATAGAACTTCTTGAAGTTTTTTATGCACACACTATATCGCCAATTTTTATCGCTTTTATCACAAGCGCTATAGTTGTTTCGATTTTATTCGCATACAGTGTTAAAGCTGCAATTTTTGCGATGATTTCATATTTAATTGTTGGGCTATTTCTACCTATTTTTTCTTCAAAAAGTGGCAAGAAGGAAGGGTTGGAATTGAGAAATGAATTTGCAGATTTAAATTCATATCTTTTGGATTCTTTGAGAGGAATGAAGGAAGTAATACAATACTCTTATGGAGAAAAAAGACTCGACTACATTGATGAAACCACTGTGAAACTCAATAGAAAACAAGAACGTATAAAAGTTTTTGAAGCACAAAATAGGGGTTTTACAACATCGATTGTTGCACTTCTTGGTCTTATTATGTTTGTAATTATGAAAAACGAAATGGTAGCTATCTTCGATATAAATAAATTAATTGTAGTCACAGTTCTTTTTATGTCCAGTTTTGGGCCGGTGATAGCTCTTTCAAGTTTGTCGGCAAATCTTAGAAGCACTTTTGCCAGTGGAGATAGAGTGCTAAACATACTTGAAGAAAAACCTCAAGTTCTCGAAGTTTACGACCAAAATAAAACGTATTTTAGTGATTTGAAAATTGAGGACATAACTTTTAGCTATAATGATGAGATTATTTTGAATGATTTCAACCTCAGTTTAGAAAATGGCGAAAAATTAGCGATTTTTGGAAAAAGCGGCTCTGGAAAATCGACTCTTTTGAAACTTATAATGAGGTTTTGGGATGTCGACAAAGGCGAGATTAAAATATCGGACAGAAACATCAAACAAGTCAACACAAAAGATTTGCGTGACATAGAAAATTATATGACCCAAGAGACGTATCTTTTTCAAGGTAGCATACTAGAAAATATTAAGATAGCAAAAAAAGATGCGAGCTTGAATGAGGTGATAGAGGCTTGCAAGAAAGCATCGATTCATGATTTTATTTGCTCGCTTAAAGATGGATATGAGACAAATGTCGGAGAACTCGGAGAAAAATTGTCCAGTGGTGAAAAGCAGAGAATTGGTCTAGCGAGGGTTTTTCTACACGATGCGCCATTATATATCTTAGATGAGCCAACTAGTAATTTAGATGCGTTGAATGAGGGCATTATTTTAAATGCGATTTTGAAAGAAGAAAACAAATCTATGTTAATAGTGTCCCACAGGAAATCTGCGTTGAATATCGCTGATAAGACTATTGAGATAAAGACAAAAAGAAATTCGTAAAGATTTGATTGAGTAGATGAAAATTTCTTACGAGCGATTTTATCATGAGTGATTTGAAAAAATGAACAGGAACGGATAATGAAAATTATAATTTCACCAGCGAAAACATTTAAGATTAGAAAATTAAAAAAAGAGAATATTGATTGTTTATTTGAAAATAAGAAAAATGCGCTAGTTTCAATAATGAAAGAAAAATCCATTGAAGAATTAAAATCAGTCTGGAAATGTTCTGACAAAATAGCAAACGAAAGTTACAAGCTATATGAAAATTTTGATTCAGCACCAAAAGGTTGTGCGATATTAAGCTTTGATGGAATTCAATATCAGTACATGGATGTTGACTCATTGGATGAAAAACAGCTTGAATATCTGGAAGAACATCTTAGAATATTATCAGGACTTTACGGAATACTTCGACCGTTAGATGAAATATCAAAATATAGATTGGATTTCGAAGATAAATTAATAAATCTGTATGAATTTTGGGAAGATGAAATAAGAAATCACTTTAAAGGTGAAGATATAATCGATTTGGCATCAAAAGAGTATGGACAAAATATTTACAAATACTTAGATAAAACACCTGTTAAGATTGATTTCAAAGAAGAAGTATTGGTAGATGGAGAAATTAAGTTAAAGACAAAAGCAACTCCTTCCAAGATTCTTAGAGGTAGAATGGTAAATTATATGGCAAGAAATAATGTTGAAGATATTGAACAATTGAAGAAATTTTCTTGTGATGGATATAATTATTCTGAAGATTACAGTGATATAAATAAGCTTGTTTTTGTGAAAACAAAAGAGTCCGATTAAGTAAAAATAGACTTTGTTTGTAACATGTTGATGTTAAACAAAGTCTATTTTTTGATTTTTTTTATTTTCGTTTTGTATTTGTTTCTATAATCGTTTGGGGTAACTTTTACTACTCTACGAAATGCCTGATCAAAATAAGATTGTGAATTGAATCCACAGAGTTTTGCTATATCATTGATTGGCTTGTTTGATGTTTTTAATAGCAACATCGCAGATTCCATTCTTCTGTTTAGCAAAAATTGCATTGGAGTTTTACCATAATGATTTTTGAATTCGTGGATTAAATGTGACTTAGAGACCATAAATTTTTCTGAAATAGAATCTAGTGTGATTTCTTGGTTGAAATTTTCATAAATATAATCTTCGACATGTTTAGTAAATGAATCTTGTGCAGGATCATCCATTGTGAATTTCAAATCGCCACGTCTTTGAATTTCTGTAATCAAAATACTTATCAAACAAGAGCACACTCTTTGGTATCTAAATCTCTTATACTTGGCTTCTTCCAAAATTTTGTTGATATAGTACAAAATTACCATATCACGGTCGTTGATGTGATTGTGTTTGATACTAAGCACTGCCTTATCTTTTTGTTCTGTATCAAATGATACTTCAGAAATAGCCAGTCTATAGAACTCAAAACTTTCAGATTTAGAAATTTCTGTTATTCTGGAGCCTTGATTTACGATTAATACATCAAAAGGTAGAATTTCTATCTTTTTGTCATTTACAATAAAAGTTCCATTTCCTTTAAGACAATAGTACATTTGATAGAATGGGAGAATCCCTCGTTTTATTTCTTCCTTCATTTTAAGTTCGGTTTTAGAAATAAACAATAACTTTATGTACAAATCATCTCTAGGTTCAATCTTGTAAAACTCACTATTCATTTTCTTTATCCAAACATTCCTTGCATATTCCGTTAACCAAAATATTTGTTGAATTGATTTTGAATCCTTTTAAATCAGAGCTTTCCACATTATTATCCATATTAAAATTGTAAATCTTGCCACATTTATCACATTTAAAATGTCCGTGAGTTTCTGTCGTTATGTCGTATCTTAGCTCTGAATTATCGATGTTAAGTTCAGATACAATACCAGCTTTTGCGAAGACTTTAACCGTATTATAGATAGTTGTTCTAGATAATGTAGTCAATTTAGGAGCTAAATTTCTGTAAATATCATCTACAGTTGGATGAATATGATGATTTTCCAAATAATCTAAAATTACAATTCTTTGATATGTAGGTTTAATACCATTGTCTAGTAATTTTGTTCTTAAATAATTTCCGTTGTTTTCCATAATAATTTCCTTTCAAATAACGCTTTTTATTATACCAGCTAGAAGATATACAAGTCAAACCACTTGAAATATATTTGACTTCAATGTAGAATATATAGGATAAAAAATCAAAGGAGTGTTTTATGAAAAGAATTATTGGAGTAGACGAAAAAGTATCTCCAAAGATGCTAATACCTCTAAGTATTCAACATACTTTCGCTATGTTTGGAGCGAGTGTATTGGTGCCTATAGTTTTGGGGATTAATCCTAGTATTGTTTTATTGATGAACGGTATAGGTACACTGTTATTTATTTTGATAACAAAAAGAAAAGCACCGGCGTATTTGGGAAGTAGTTTTGCCTTCTTAGGACCAGCAACTATAATAATTGGACAATCGGGATTTCGTTATGCACAGGGAGCTTTCGTTGCAATAGGACTTATTGGATGTATTTTAGCATACATAATTTATAAATTTGGAACGGATTGGATTGATGTTGTTTTGCCACCTGCTGCTATGGGAAGTGTTGTAAGTTTGATAGGATTTGAACTTGCGCAAGCAACTGTTTCTGGTGGGAAGATCGGTGCAAATATCATGACAGATACGAGAACTACAAATGATGTTATAGTTTTCTTGGTTACATTGTCAGTAGCAATCTTAGGTTCTGTTTTGTTCAAAAAATTCTTAGCTACAATACCGATATTAATCGCAATTATAACAGGTTATATTGTAAGTGTAGCATTAAAAATGGTTGATTTTACACCGGTGATGCAAGCATCGTTATTTACATTACCTAAATTTCAACTTCCAATATTTGACCTAAAATCAATAATCACAATGCTACCTGTAATATTAGTAATAACAAGTGAACACATTTCACACCAAGTAGTTACAAGTAATATCATAGGAAGAGATTTATTAAAAGAACCTGGTCTTCATAGATCGATTTTTGCAGACAACTTTTCAACTGCATTATCTGGATTTATAGGAGGAGTTCCAACTACAACTTACGGTGAAAATATCGGTGTAATGGCAATTACAAAAGTTTATTCAGTGTATGTAATAGCAGGAGCTGCTTGTATATCAATTTTGATGGCATTTATTGGACCATTATCAGCACTTATTTCATCAATACCAGGAAATGTAATCGGCGGAGTAACATTCTTACTTTACGGAATGATTGGTACAAGTGGTATCAGATTATTAGTAGACCAAAAAGTAGATTACTCACAATCCAAAAACTTAATATTAACATCTGTAATATTTGTAACTGGACTTTCAGGATTGAAAATAAACTTCTTGGGAGTGTCATTATCAGGAATGGTTCTAGCATCAGTTGTTGCAGTAGTGTTGAGCTTATTATTCTATGTGTTTGATAGAATGGGAATAATGAACGACTAGTAAAGATTAGTGGACTTTTATAAGTTCACTAATTTTTTTATTTGATGACTTTAGTCAGTTGAGTTCGCTTGCGAACGAAACAATAAACTACCCGCTATGCGGGTAGGCGTTCTTAGGTTATACCAAAAAAATCACCAAGTATTATAATAGAGTTGTTCAGACCTAAAATAATAAGAGGTGATTTTATGGCAAATAAAACTAATTCATTGTCTCACACAAAATGGATGTGCAAGTATCACATAGTCTTCACTCCAAAGTATAGACGAAAAGTGATATTTTATCAATATAGAGAAAGTCTCATAGAAATATTCAAATTACTTTGTAAATACAAAGGAGTAGAAATAATAGAAGGGCATATGATGCCAGATCATGTACACATGTTAGTAAGCATTCCATCCAAAATATCAGTATCAAGTTTTATGGGATATTTAAAAGGGAAAAGTGCTCTAATGATGTTTGACAGACATGCGAATTTAAAATACAAATTTGGCAATCGTCATTTTTGGGCAGAAGGATATTATGTGAGCACAGTGGGATTGAATGAAAAGACAATAGCAAAATATATAAGAGAACAAGAGCAACATGATATAGCACTTGATAAATTGAGTGTAAAAGAATATACAGATCCGTTTATGAAATAGAAATTAAAAATCCCTTTCAGAGATAGGCTAAAGTGGCAAAAACAGTTAGGTTTGAACGGAGTGAAAACCAGCGCCTTGAGACGCTGGTTGGTATCACTCGGGCTTATAGCCCTTGAACAAACCACCCGTTTTACGGGTGGTCATGATTGGAAAATTGCTATCGTATCATTTTTTCACAAGTTTATGTATAATTTTAGTATGAAGGTTTTAATTATAGAAGACGATAGAATTATTTTAAATTCACTTAAAAAATATTTAGAAAATTGGGAATACGAAGTGTTCACAAATTCTGGAATAAATATTATGGAGGATGTCAAAAACATAAAGCCAGATATAATTTTGATGGACATTATTCTTCCTAGTTTTAATGGATATTTTTGGTGCGAAAAAATACGAAATACTACTGATATTCCAATAATTTTCATATCTTCAAAATCAGAGGATTTGGATATAATAATGGGAATGCAGATGGGTGCTGATGATTATATTACCAAGCCATTTAATTTTGATGTACTTATGGTAAAAATCAACGCCGTTATGAAACGATATTATGGCAATAACATCATCAAGAGCGTTTTGGAGTTTAATGATGTCATGCTTTTTGTGAATGAATTCAGATTGGAATTCAATGAGAATAAAACTAACCTCACAAAAACAGAAATGCTAATTTTAAAGTCGTTATTCGAAGCAAAAGGTGAAATAGTAACAAGAGAAAAATTGATGGATCAGTGTTGGCAAAATGATTTTTTTATAGATGATAATACATTGGCTGTGAATATCAATAGAATCAGAAAAAAATTAAACAAACTTGGCTTGGAAGATTTCTTGTTGACAAAAAAATATTCGGGATACTATTTAAATGACGGAAGAGATCAAAATGAGTAAGTTAATGTGTTTTTTGAAGAAAAACCTCAAGTCTATTTTATTTTTTGTATCAATAAATGCTATTTATTTTATGGTCTGTTATTTGAACAATGTTGATATAAAAGTGTTCGTACAAGGCTTTGAAATATGTTTGATAGTATTTTTAATTTATTTGGTAATTAAATACCTAGATTTTCAAAAAGACTTGTCAAAAGATGAGAAAATAGAAGATTTGGAAATGCAAATTGAAAATAATAGAAATCAGTATATTTCATGGCAAAAAGATATCCAAGAATATTTTTCTATGTGGGTACACCAGATTAAAACACCGATAACTTGCTTGGAAATTTTGACAGAAGATAATACAGAAATGAAAATGCAACTTAAATCAATCGACAATTACACGAATATGGCTATAAATTATTTGAAGCTAAATTTGCACGAAAAAGACCTGGATATAAGCGTTGTCGATGTGGATAATTTGCTGAATATTTTAGTCAAAAAATACTCACTTTTGTTCATCAACTCACATATTAGTTTGGATTTTAGAAAAAATGGCTTAAAATGCATTACAGATAGCAAATGGTTAAGTGTTTTATTGGAGCAAATCCTATCTAATGCGATTAAATATTCTGAAAATTCACAGATTATCATAGATTCATTCAAAAAAGATAATGATGTCGTGATTTTAATAGAAGATCACGGAATAGGAATTCCAGAAGAAGATATCAATAGAATTTTTGATAAAGGATATTCTGGATTTAATGGAAGATTAAAACAAAAATCAAGTGGTTTGGGATTGTATTTGGCAAAATCTATAGCAGATAAACTGGAAATAACTTTGAAAGTCGACTCTGTCGTAGGTCAAGGTAGTAAATTTTATATAATTGTGAATAACTAATCTTACAAATTTGTAAGATTGAATGATTTTTGTTAGTTTAGATAAATGCTACTTTTTCTAAATTCATTTAACATATAGTTATGGAGGGTGTTATGAATATTTTAGAATTAAACAACGTAAGAAAAGTATACAAAACGAAAAATGTTGAAACAGTAGCATTAAAAGATGTGAATTTTTCTGTAGAAAAGAATGAATTTATAGCAATAATGGGGGAATCAGGTTCAGGTAAAACAACTTTACTTAATGTAATATCAACATTAGATAAGCAAACTAATGGAAAGGTTGTGTTAAATGGCAAAGATATATCCACATTAAAAGAATCGGAAGTTGCAAAGTTCAGAAGGGAAAAGCTTGGATTTGTATTTCAAGATTTTAATTTATTGGATATTTTCTCAAACAAAGACAATATATTTTTGCCAATGGTACTTTCAGATTATAAGCCAAAAGAAATGGAGCAAAGATTGTCTGAAATCCAAGGATTATTGGGAATTGAATCTTTTGTGGGCAAATATCCTTATGAGATTAGTGGTGGACAAAGGCAAAGAATTGCGATTGCAAGAGCTTTGATTACAAAACCGGATTTGATATTGGCAGATGAACCTACAGGGGCATTGGATTCAAAATCATCAGATATGATACTTGATTTATTCACAAAAATCAATAAATTAGGACAAACTATATTGATGGTAACTCATTCTGTGAAGGCAGCTTCGTTTTCTAACAGAGTAATTTTCATAAAAGATGGTGTTGTGTTCCATGAAATTTACAAGGGAAATAGCGACAACAATGAATTTATGCAAAGAATAAATGAGTCATTATCTGTCATAAATAATAGAGGTGTAGATAATGAATTCTAAGTTATCTACAAAATTTGCTCTCAAAAACTTAAAAGCAAACAAAATTGTAAATATTCCATATATTTTATCAACAAGTATTATGGTGGCGATTTTGTTCATAATGATATCTTTATTAGATAACAAATATGTTATGCAACAAGACGAATTTGGAACGATAATAGTATTCGGATCGATTATAATATCGATATTTACATTTGCGATTATTATGTATGCGAATAGGTTTTTGATAAAAAGAAGATTTCAAGAATTTGGATTGTATCGTGTTTTTGGATTGGAGAACAAACACATCAATAGAATTTTGCTAAAAGAAAAGTCGATGTTTTTTGTGATTATTTCAATCCTAACAATAGTTTTTGGGATTACATTAGGAAAAGTATTGTTCTTGGCAGTTGGAAAATTGATGCAAGAAAATTTCAGCATAATGCAGTTTGGAATCTCAACCAAAGCAGTTATATTGTCACTGGCATTTAATCTTGTAATTAGCGTGGTAACATTTATCTACGATATATTAAATATAAAATCTGCTACAACTAGGGATTTATTTGCAAAAGGACAAAAATCGGAATCTGAACCAAAAGTCAAAGTAGTATTTTTCATTTTAGCAATAATTCTAACAGCAATTGGTTATTACATTGCGTTGACAATCGAAGGAAGCTTGGAAAGCTTGTTGATGTTTTTCGTGGCAAGTCTACTTGTATTGTTTGGAACGTATTTTGGTTTTGTTGCAGTAACTATTTTTGTACTAAAAATGATGAAGAAAAACAAGAATTTCTTCTACAAATCGAAAAATTTTATTACAGTTTCTGGAATGCTTTACAGAATGAAATCAAATGCTGTTGGTTTAGCCAGTATTGCAATTTTATGTACAGGAGTTGTAGTATCGTTGTCGACTACAATGGCGATTTACAACAGTGCAGAAAAAGTTGTAAACTCAACAACAAACAGAGATTACAAATTAACTGGAACGATCACACCAGATAAGAATTTTTCTAAAAATATCGAAAAAGAAAAAACTAGATTAAAAAGTTTAGTCACAGAAAAAACAAATCCTAAAAATGATTATTATCAAGTTAGTACAATGATGTTTGCAAACCTTGATGGCAATAAATTTTCTAAAATGGGAAAGAATAATACCAAGCCTGTCTATATTATGATTCAAACTTTGGATTCATTTAACAATGAATTTTCCAAGAATTATTCTTTGAACGACGGAGAAATTTTATTGAATTCAAATTATATGAAATATATAACATCAGATAAGATAACTTTAGGAAGTGCTGATTATAAATTCAAAAAAATCGATGAGCTTGAAGGAAGAAATATTGCTGTGGATATGTTTTACGTCGTAGTGAAAACTGATGAGGATTTGGTAAGATTTTGCAATGATTTCAAAATGCCAATGAAAAATGATGCAGGATATAAACCATTAGAAGTAGCGGTATCTTACTTTTTAGATTCGGACAAAAAACTAGATGGAAAAGAATTTATCTCAAAAGACAATTCTCTTCAATTTGTATCTAGACAAGAAACAAAGTCCGCTGTGTACACTATGTTTGGAGCATTCTTGTACATTGGTTTCATCATAAGTTTTGTTTTATTAATTGGAACTTCTATAATTGCGTATTACAAGCATTTGTCAGAAGGAATTGAAGATAGAAAAAACATTCAAACTATGAAAAAAGTTGGACTGTCAAACAAAATGATAAAAAAGACATCATCACAACAAATTTATTGGATGTTCTTCCTACCGCTTTTTGTGGCAGTTATTCACTCTGCTGTTGCATCAAAAATGTTGTATCAATTATCGGGATTGTTCGGGGTAAGAAGTATATCTGAATTTGCGATTCCATTTGCAATATCAGTAGCTATAATAATTGCAGTGTATTTCATAATATTTAAAATAACAAGTAAAGTCTACTATGATTTGGTAAGCGAAGAAGAATAAACTGGAGGAAACTCCAGTTTTTTCGTTGTGTGTTTTAAAAAATAATGATTTCGTGATAAAATAGGAATATCAATTAAGAGGGGTTTTTAAATGAAAGTAGTTAGAACTGAGGATGCGGTAGGTCACATTTTACCGCACGATATGACTAGAATTGTAAAAGACGTGGTCAAGGAGAGAGCTTTTAAAAAAGGTCACGTTATTACAGAAGGAGATATTCCTGTTCTTCTAAGTATGGGCAAGGAACATATTTATGTTATGGAATTGGAAGATGATGATTTACACGAAAATGATTGTGCAATTATTTTGAAAGATATTTGTATTAATGAACATATGCATTCATCTGATATAAAAGAAGGCAAGATAGAAATAGTTTCTGATGTGGATGGATTTTTGAAAGTCGACAGAGATAGGTTATTCAAGTTAAATTCAATTGATGACATATCCATTGCAACTGTTCTTGGCAATCAACCAGTAAGAAAAGGACAAAAAATTGCTGGAATGAGAATTATCCCGCTTTTCACAAAAGAAAAAATAATGGATGAAGCTAAGAAAATAATGAATGGTGTTCCTATTTTGGAAATCATTCCATTTGATAAGACAAAAAAATGTTCAATCATTACGACAGGATCTGAAGTGTACAAAGGTCTAATCAAAGATCAATTTGGACCTGTGTTAAAACAAAAAATGAAGGATTACAATTGTGAAGTAATAAATCACGTCATAGTCGACGATAATAGTGAAAATATTACACGAGAAATTAATAAGGCACTAGAAAACAAATCCGATATAATTTTGGTTTCAGGTGGAATGAGCGTCGATCCAGATGATATGACACCAAAAGCTATAAAAGATTCCAAGGCAGAAGTGATAACTTACGGTTCTCCTGTACTACCAGGAGCGATGTTTATGTTGGCTTACAAAAACGACACCGCAATAATGGGACTTCCAGGATGTGTTATGTTCAACAAGTCTACAGTATTCGATATAATATTGCCTTATATTTTTGCAAATATTAAAGTTACAAAAGATATGATTAATAGTTTGGGTTATGGTGGATTTTGTATGCAATGTTCAGAGTGTCACTTCCCAAATTGTGAATATGGTAAAGGGTTATGATTGGAAAAGTAATAAACGAGAAAAAAATATATTTGTCAGCGGCAATTCTTGTAACTTCGTTGATTTTTGGTTTTTTTATTAGAAAACAATCTGGTCTATCATTTGAACCTAAAATAATGAATTTTGCACAAAATCTTACAGATAATTTTACTTTTTATATCTTCAAATCATTCACAATACTCGGAAATTTCAGCACGTATTTTTTAATATTGGCAGTTAGCTTATATTATTCAAAACGTATTGGCAAAAATTCATTTTTTTCAATAACATTAATGTCTTGTTTGATAGGTCTTTTAGTTATGAATGTGTACAAATATAGTTTTGTGAGAGTAAGACCGTTAGATTTTTTCAAAATAGAACAAGGTGGTTACAGTTATGTCAGCGGTCATAGTTTGGTAAGTACAAGCTTTTATTTTACTCTGAGTTATTTGTTATGCAGTTTGAAAAATTACAAATTCATTTATTTGCGAATAATTCCATTTGTAATTGCTTTTAGTAGGCTTGTTGTGGGAGTGCATTGGCCAACTGATGTGTTTTTTGGAATGTTAGTGGGATATGTGTGTTATTTAGCTACGATTTTCGTGGCAGAAAAATATATAATAAAATCAAATAAAAATTTAGATGAACTATAGATTTATTTTTATGGTTCATTTTTAATTGGAGGTCTTCCTACTATACATTTGAACTTGGTTGGTATAAAATTTAATATGAAGTATTAAAGGAAGGATTTAAAATGGATAAATACGATTGGTTTGTAATAATATGTAGTATTGTTCTGTTATCGATTACTTTTTTTCTTGGATTTGTTGTATTAAAAGACAATGAAACAAATTTGGATAGAAGATTAAAGGAACATTTTACTAAAATGGGACACAATTCCCTGATTGCGATGATGGCAAAAATCACAAAATTTGGTAACGTTGAAACACTTATGATTATAAGTATACCTATTGTGTTTTTTACTGTGAGTCAACACAATTATGTATCAGCATCAGCTATAATAATGAGCGTTATGCTTAGCGTTATTGCAGTTCACACTTTGAAATTTGTTTTTAGAAGAAAAAGACCAAAAGTAACAAGTGGAATCAATTATATGGGATATTCTTTTCCAAGTGGTCATTCTTGCGTTAGTATGAGCTTTTATTTGACAATTGCTTATGTGCTAAGTTATGGGTACAAATTTTTCTTCGTGACGATGTTAATTGCCATTGTGTTTGCGTTTATGATTGCCATTTCTAGAATTATTTTGGGAGTACATTGGTTTACGGATGTCGTAATAGGTAGTTTTATTGGGCTAATATGCGCATATTGGTCTATATATATGTTCAGAATGAATTATTATTTTACATTTATTTTTGGTTAGGAGTGAAATTATGAGTACAATTGAAAAATTAAGAAAAGACAAAATGTTAGCTATGAAGAACAAGGATAAATTAAAAGCCGGAGTAATTTCTTTGATGATGAGCAACATTTTATTGGAACAAAAGGAAAAGAAAAGAGATTTGACAGATGATGAACAAATTGCGTTTGTTAAGAAAGAACTTAAAGAAACTGTGGATGCTTTGGAACAAACTCCAAAAGACAGAGTAGAAACTATAGAAGAAACAAAACAAAAGATAGAAATAATCAAATCTTATCTTCCAGAACAAATTTCCGAAGATAAATTAAGAGAAATCATAGAAAAATTTATGGAAGAAAATTCTCTTGAAAAATCTAACAAATCAATTGGACAAATTATGAAGTATATGATGGCAGAATACGGCAAATACACTGATGGTAAGACAGTTAACAAAATAGTACAAGAAATTATAGGTGCGTAGTGGATAAGAATACTGTATTAAATTATTTTAGAGATTTTTCTAAAATCAATAGATGTTCAAAGCATGAAGAAAAGATTGCAGATTATTTGGAAAAATTTGCTCACGACAATAATTTGAAATGCAAAAGAGATAAGTTCAACAATATATACATTAAAAGAGAATCAGACAAAAGTTTGGAAGATAAACCAGGAATAATTCTTCAAGCACACATGGATATGGTTTGCGTTTCTGATGAAGAGTATGATTTTGACAATGGAATTAAAATCATAGAAAAAGATGGATTCATGTTTGCTGACAAGACAAGCCTTGGCGCAGACAATGGAATTGGCCTTGCCATAGCTATGGCTACTTTGACATCCAACAACAAACTTCCTCAAATAGAAGCTGTAGTGACTACAAGTGAAGAGGTTGATATGAGTGGTGCGATGAATTTTGATTTTGATTTGTCTGGAAAATATTTCATTAACATAGATTCAGAAGATGAAAATGAATTGATTGTAGGCAGCAGTGGTGGAGAAAATGTCAATGTTGAAATAGACAAAAATTACGTTTCAGATAGTTTGTCTAATTTTTACAAAATTTCTGTAAAAGGACTTAAAGGCGGACACTCTGGAATGGAAATTGATAAGAACCACAAAAATGCAATCAAGGTTGTGTTTGAATTCTTGGAATCATTAGATGATTATTATATCTGTGATTTTAAGGGTGGTACAAAAGACAATGCAATTCCTACAAATGCAGAATTAATTTTATCTACAGATGAATCTGTTGATTCAATTAGCAAAAAGTCAGAAGAATTTATCTCTAAGATTGATTTGGAAGATTTTGATAAGGATTTGAAGCTTGTAATTGAACAAGTAAATGCACAAAAATGTTTAGATAAAAGAACAACAGAAAATTTATCTGATATAATTGGAGAATTAAACTCTGGTGTGATTTCTTACATCGAAGGACTTGATGAAACAGTTGAAACATCCTGCAATTTGGCGATTGTTAATTCTTTGGATGATAAATTCGAAATCATATTGTCTACGCGATCTTCAAATCACGACAAATTAGTTGAGCTGAGAGAAGATATAGTTTCAAAAGCAAATAAATTCAACGCAATAGCCTTCGATTACAATTATTATCCTACTTGGCAATTTAATGAAAACTCAGAGCTAATGGAAGTAGCAAAGAAAGCTTTCTCAAAAGTAAACGACAAAGAAATAGATGTTAAAGTTATACACGCTGGACTTGAATGTGGGGTGTTTGCAGAGAAATATAAAAACATTGATTGCATTTCAATTGGACCTACAATGTACGATGTACACACAACAAAAGAAAGATTAGATATTGAATCTTTAGAGAGATTTATTAAATTCTACAATAAAATTTTGAATATGTTGACTAATTAGTTACGCTGTATTATAATAGTATTACAGAGATACAATTAGGAGGTCGTATGAAAAATAATAAAAAATTTGCAATTATTTTAGCCATAATTGCTTTAGCCTGTGTTGGAGGATTGGTCTTTAAATTAGTTAAAGCTAATAAGAAAAACGAAACTAAGTATAGCTTGTATACAGTATCTGCAGGAAGTGATTTGGTGTTCAGTGCAATATCAAAAACTGGAGATGCACAACAAGTTTACAACAATCAAGCTTATGGTGAGGTTGAAAAAGTTCATGTGAAAACTGGTCAATCTGTTAAAAAAGGAGATTCACTGATTACCTTTGTGAACAAGGAAGTTGAAAAACAAATTGATCAAATGGAAATGCAATTGGAACAAGCAAAAAGTCAAGCAAATTATGCACTTGAAGATAGAAATAGCACATACAAATCCTACAATAAATTAGTAGAAAAATATAACGAAACTTTTTCTCCAGAATTGGAAATGCAAATTGACCAAATGGAGCCGACACTTAATCAATCCAATAGAGCTTACAAACAAGCACTTGACCAAGTAGAATTACAAAGAAAACAACTTAATGATTTAAAAGAAAGTTCAAGAAAAACAATCAAGGCTACAATTGCTGGAGTTTGTAAAGTTAATGACAAAAATATTGATAATCCGATGAGTCAAGGAGCATTGATTGAAGTCACAAGCGATGAAAATATTATTGAAGGAAATATTTCTGAATACGACTACAACAAATTAAAAGAAAATGATGAGGTTGAAGTAATTCCTATTAACGGGGATGAAAAAACAAAAGGAACTGTGGTAGAGATTTCCAATACTCCAGAAAGTCAGGCTGGATCATTTGAAGCTAATCAAATGCAAAATATGACAGAACAATCTGGAAGTAATTCTTCAAATTTTGTATTTAAAATCAAAACACAAAAACCTATACACATTGGATTTAATGTTCAAGTTAGGAAAAAATCAGACAAGATTGAACTTGGCAAAGACATGGTAAAAGAAGAAGATTCTAAATACTATGTCTTTGAGTACAAAGATTCAAAAGCTGTAAAAAAAGAAGTTCAACTTGAAAAAAATTCTAATTCTTATACTGTGATTTCTGGATTAAAATCTGGTGATAAAATTATTTCTAAAGTAAAAGATTTGAAAGATAATCAAGAAATAAAGGTTGAAGATTAGTCATGATAGATTTAATTAAAATTAATAAGTTTTACAATTCAGGAGAGAACAAACTTCACGTATTAAAAGATGTTAGCTTGGACATTAATAGCGGTGACTTTGTCGCAATAATGGGTGAATCTGGATCTGGAAAGTCTACGTTGATTAATATTCTTGGTTTTTTGGATAAGAATTTTACAGGAATATATAAGTTTGAAAATGTTGAGATAAGTAAATTTTCAGATAATAAATTGTCCGATCTTCGCAACAAATCTGTAGGATTTATCTTCCAACAATTTCAACTTATTCAAAACTATACTATAGCTGAAAATGTAGAACTACCTTTGCTGTATCAAGGTAAATCCTACAAATACGCAAGAGAGAAAGCGTTGGAAGCTTTGGACTTGGTCGGAATTAAAAATCAAGCAGATAAAAGGCCTAAACAGCTTTCAGGTGGACAACAACAAAGAGCAGCTATAGCTCGTGCCATCGTTCACAATCCTAAATTTATAATAGCAGATGAGCCAACAGGTGCTCTTGATTCTGAAACTAGCAAGGAAATAATGGCGCTTTTCAATGAGTTGAATCAGAAACTCAAAATCACGATAATAATGGTTACTCACGATAAAAATATTACACATAATTGCAACCGAAAATATTTTATGCTAGATGGTGTTTTAAAAGAGAGGGATAGTTATGAAGTTTAATGTTTTATTAAATACTGCCTTCAAAGATATCATCAAGAACAAAAAACGATCATTATTGACTATGCTTGGTATAATTATAGGGATAGCAGCGGTAATAACTATTATTGCAATTGGTAGGGGTTTCCAAGATTATGTTGTTGACAGTTTAATGGGTGGAGAAGGCAAGGAACTTAGCGTTGCGTTTTATTTCCAACCTGAAAATCCAACAAATTCAGTCGGAAGCAACACATCAGTATTTACTGAGAAAAATATTAGAGATATTTCACAAATTACGGATGTCGTAAAAGTTGAATCTGATCCAGAACAATTTCAAAATGATTTGCTTAATGTTTCGATACAAAAAAATGACGGGAAAATGGAAAGTGCATTTGCAAAACCTGTCGAAGAAACTGAAAGTAAAATCGTAAAGGGAAGAGCTATTACAAAATTAGACGGAGATACTAACCAAAAAGTCGCCGTTATTACTCAAAAATTAGCTGATGAAATGTTTGAAAATGAAGATCCAATCAACAAAACTGTTCTTGTTAAAAATGATTATTATGTTATCGTCGGTATTAAGGAAAATAATGCTGCTACAAATTTATTTGTGATGGGAAATGATGTAGATTTGCCGAAAGAGACATTAAAATCGCGTCAACCTAAAAATAATAATTCCATATCTATGATTAATGTTATACTGAAAAATGGTACAAAAGTTCAAGACAAGGCAAAAGAAATTCAAGAATATCTTGAAAAAAATGGCCCAATGAAAGCTGCAGGATCTTATAGCTTCGTCGATATTGCAAAACAAATCGAAGGCATCAGTAGTGTATTGGGATCTGTGACTATATTTATATCTTTAATAGCAGCTATTTCCCTTCTAATTGCAGGAATTGGAATGATGAATATGATGTACATTTCAGTAGCGGAAAGAATCAAAGAAATAGGAATTAGAAGAGCGATTGGCGCAAAGAAAAAAGAAATTTTGCATCAATTTATGCTAGAGGGAATTATTGTAACTGTTATTGGTGGAATAATTGGATACATCATTGGGATGGTAGCTGCATTTATTGCATCGAAATTTTTGCCGTTCCCAATTAAACTAGAATTAATGCCGGTTCTAATATCCTTAGGAATATCTTTGGGAATAGGAATTGTGTTTACTTATTCTCCAGCAAATACGGCAGCAAATAAAAATGTAATAGATATAATTTAAGATTTGAAAATGAGTTTATCATTTGATAAGCTCTTTTTTTATTTGATTTTTAGTATAGAATCCTATATATTTTTATTGGGTGATTAAATGATATTAATGATAGATAATTACGATTCGTTCACATATAACATTGTTTCTTATTTGAGAATTTTAAAAGAAGAAGTTATCGTGAAGAAGAATGATGAGATAAATTTGGAAGAAATCAAAGAATTAAATCCGGAAATTATAGTGATTTCTCCAGGACCTAAAACTCCAAAAGAATCCAAAATTTCGCTTGAAATATTTGAACGATTGAAGGGCAAATATCCAATTCTTGGAATTTGTTTGGGGCATCAAGCATTGGCTTATTCAATGGGGCTTGACATTGTGAAAGGACCACGTCCAATGCACGGTAAAATGACAGATATTAATCATGATGGCAAGGGAATATTTACAGATATTCCAAATCCTGTTAAAGTTATGAGATATCACTCATTAATCGTTGATGATAGCAAATTCTATAATGGAATGTTTGAAGATATGGTGATAACATCAAAAACTTCTGATGGAATAATTATGGGATTTAGAGATTCAAAAAACAAGATAGAAACCGTTCAATTTCATCCTGAAAGTGTGGGAACTGATTTTGGGCTGAAAATGATTGAAAACTTCTTAAAGGAGGTAAGAAATGATTCATTCTAAAAAAATAAAATCTGATGTAACAATTCTAGATATTTTGTATAGCATCAAAGACAAAAATTTACCTTTTTTATTAGATAGTGCAAAGGGAAGTTACAATCAAGGCAATAAAACATATATAGGTTTTGATCCGGAAATTGTTTTGAAATCAAAGAATAACAACGTAGAAATCAGTGGACTTGTGAACAAAAAAGTTAGTGATAATCCTCTTAATCAACTCAAACTATTGATGGATGATTATTTGCAAGAAGATGATAATCAATTTATCGGTGGAGCTGTTGGACTTTTGTCTTATGATTTTACAAGTTCTAATTGCAATGTAGTTTTAAATTCTGAAAAAAACACCGAAGTATACGATGCTTATTTTGGAATTTATTTCAAAATAATAGAATTTGACAATAATACAAAGGAATACACAATTTTTTATTTGAATGATACAGATATTACAGATATTGAAAAAGTTTTTGAAAAATCTAATTATGAAGGAAAAAAATACAAAACATCAGAACTTATAAAAACAGTAACCAAAGAAGAATATGCGAAAAGCTTTGATAACATAAAAACTATGATTGAAAATGGTGATGTGTACGAAGTTAACTTAACGCAACAGTTCATTGTAGATACGACTAAGGATAAGTTCGATATTTATAAGAAACTTCGCGAAGTTAACAAAGCAGATTTTATGGCTTATATGGACTTTGGTGAATATTGTGTTTTATCTTCATCGCCAGAGAGATTTTTTGATTGTCAAAATGGACTTGTTCAAGCTAGACCTATTAAAGGAACAATTCGAAGATCTGACGACAAAGATGAAGATGAAAGATTGAAAAACGAATTACTAAATAGCGACAAAGATATTTCAGAATTATTAATGATAGTTGATTTGATGAGAAATGATTTGGGAATGAGTTGTGATGCTGAAACAATAAAAGCTATTAGCAATTATTCATTGGAAACTTATGAAAATGTTCATCATTTGGTAGCTACAATTGTTGGTAAATTGAGAGAAGATGAAGATGTATTTAGTTTAATTAAAAATATTTTTCCAGGAGGATCAATCACTGGAGCTCCGAAGCTTGCTTCAATTGAAGCGATTGACAAGGTTGAAAAATACAACAGAAATATTTACACAGGATCCATTGGATACATTTCATTTAACCAAAATTGTGACTTCAATATTTTAATCAGAACGATTTTAAAAATAAATGACCGTTGTTATTTCTCAGGTGGTGGAGCTATAACATGGGATTCTGAAATGAATAGCGAATACGATGAAACTATTCAAAAATCGAAAAAAGTATATGAGGCTTTGATATGAACGATGGAATAAAATACGGTAAGGGACTTTTTGAAACTATAAAAGTAGTAGAGCGTAAGCCTGTTTATTTGGAAGATCATATTGAAAGACTTGAAAATTCAATGAATTTTCTGGGGATGAGTACGAAAAATATAAGAGAAAACATCAAAGCAGAAATAGAAAATATTGATTTGGATACAGATTGTTTGAGAATAATGGTGTTGGATAATAATGGAGATTATGATTTGTTCATAAACACTAGAAACACAGATTATTCCAATCAAAAATACACTAAAGGATTGAAATTAAAAGTTCTTAATCAGTTAAGGGACAAAAATAATCCTCTAGTTTATCACAAAACAAATAATTACTTACTGAATGATTATTTGCACAAAGAATTATTGAAAGAAGGATTTGATGAGGGGATTTTTCTAAATCAAGACGGAAATGTAACAGAAGGAACGTACACAAATTTGTTTTTTATTCAGGAGAATACATTTATCACGCCACCTGTGGCTGATGGTATGTTACCGGGGATTTTTCGCAAAAAACTTATAGAATTTTTGAAAATTAATGGTTATAATATAATTGAAAAGTCAATTAAGTTAAGCGATTTACAAAGTATGGATTGTTGTTTTGCAACGAATTCTTTGATGGAAATGAGATTTGTAAGACAAATTGATGAGATAATGTTTTCAAAAAGCAATCTGTTTTGTGAAATATCGGAAAAACTGATGAACGAATATTAATTTACAATTTTAAAATGACGTATTTTTGAAATCGGAGGAGTTTATGGATCAAGATTACAAAACCTATATGAAGTTGGAAAATCAACTTTGTTTTAAACTTTATGCAGCTTCTAGAATGGTGACAAGTACCTACACGCAATTTTTGAAACCTTTAGGACTAACTTACACTCAATACATTGTGTTCTTAGTTCTGTGGGAAAAAGATGGAATTACCGTGGGACAATTGTGTGAAAAGTTATATTTGGATAACGGTACTATCACGCCTATTATTAAAAAGATGCAATCGCAAGGTTATCTTGAAAGAGTTCGTAGCTCAAATGACGATAGAATTGTAATAATTTATCTAACAGATGAAGGGAAAAAATTACAAGAAAAAGTAAAAGATATTCCGAAATTAATGAATGGGTGCTTAGAATTATCAGATGAGAAAAAAGTTCAATTATATGATTTGCTACAAGATTTTTTGAATAGCAATGATAGCAAAAAAAATAGGAGACAACTATGAAAAATGTATATGATTTTCATGTCAAAGATATGGATGGAAACGATGTAAGCTTAGAAAAATACAAAGGTAAAATATTACTGATAGTTAATACTGCTACTGGTTGTGGATTTACGCCTCATTACGAACCTTTGGAAGAAATGTATAAATTATTTAAGAATAAAGGTTTTGAAATTTTGGATTTTCCTTGTAATCAATTTGCAAATCAAGCTCCTGAAAGTAATGAAGACATTCAAAAATTCTGCACAATGAAATTCGGAACAGAATTTCCTCAATTCGATAAGATCGATGTAAACGGAGAAAATGCCGATCCGTTATTTTCTTATTTAGCTACAGAAAAACCGTTTAAAGGGTTTGGTAAAGGAATAAAAAACCTTGCACTTGATAAATTTGCTAAGTTAAACAATAACAAATTTGGAGACAAAGCTTATATAAAATGGAATTTTACAAAATTTTTAATCGATAGACAAGGAAATGTTATAGAAAGATTCGAACCTACTGTAGATATGGATATAGTAAAACAAAAAGTTCAAAGTGTCCTTTAGGAGTTTGATTATGTACGAAAATCAAAATTTAACAGCAAACAATTCTAGGCGAGAAAAGATTATTATTAAAACAAGTATTTTAGGAATTCTTACCAATGTATTTCTAGCAATTTTCAAGGCTATAATTGGTTACATTACAAATTCTATTGCTGTAATTTTGGATGCTATCAACAACATTTCAGATGCGTTATCATCTGTTGTTACTATTGCTGGAGCAAAGTTAGCTTCTAAAGCACCAGACAAGAAGCATCCAATGGGCTATGGAAGGATTGAATATTTGAGTTCAATGATTGTGGCAGCAATTGTTTTGTATGCTGGTATTACTTCATTGGTTGAATCAATAAAGAAAATAATTCATCCACAAAAAGCTGAATACAGTATTATTTCAATTGTTATCATCGCAGTAGCGGTAGTAGTGAAATTTATACTCGGGAAATACGTTAAGAGACAAGGTGAAAAAGTTGACTCTGGAGCATTAATTGCTTCTGGTGCAGATTCTATTTTCGATTCAATTCTATCATTATCCGTATTCATTTCGGCAATAATTTATATGATTTGGAGTATTTCGCTTGAAGCATATGTTGGGGTACTACTTTCTGGATTTATCATAAAAGCCGGTATTGAAATGATGATGGAAACTATCAATCATATAATTGGTCAAAGACAAGATAAAGAGATTTCAAATAAAATAAAAGATCTAATTAATGAAGAAAAACAGGTAATAGGAACTTATGATTTGATACTTTTTAATTATGGTCCCGATAAATACTACGCTACAGTTCATTTAGAACTTCCTGACACAATGTCTGTAGCTGAAGTAGATCAATTAACAAGAAGACTTCAATTGAAAGTTTACAAAAAAATGGAAATTATTTTAATTGGAGTAGGGGTATATTCCTACAACACAAAAGACGATGAAGCTTCTAGAATTAGAAATGACGTTCAAAAGCTTGTATTATCACATGATTGGGCATTACAGTTACATGGATTTTATATTGATATTGAACAAAAAAACATGAGGTTTGATGTAATTGTAAGTTTTGAAAAAGATTTTAAAGATGCAGTTGAAATTATAACTGATGAAGTGCAACAAAAGTATCCTGATTACAAAATACTTATGATTCCAGATATAGATATTACAGATGTTTAAAAGAAAAACGACTAATATTAGTCGTTTTTCTTAATTTATTCTAGATAATAATAATTTTACGATTTCGCTGTTATCATCTAATTTTATAGCTGGTATAGTTCCAACTTCTTCATTAGTTGTGCCATCTTCATTAAGACCTTGTCCAAGTGGATACTCCACGATTAATCCTGTGTTAGGAAGTGACTTGTAAGTGTGAACTATATTCAGACCATTTCCAGAAGTTGTTTCTCCTACAGTAGTTGCAAACTTCGTTCTGTTGGCTATTTGACACACGAAATCAGCACTGTTTCTGGTATTTTTGTTTTGTAATAAATACACATCGCATTTTTGTTCTTCTGATTTTTTTATTGCTAGTTTAAAATTAGTAATGTATTTTATACTTTTTTGATTATCGTTTATTTTGATGTTCGCCACATTTTCTGTAGTTTTAAAGCTGATACCATTTCTATCTAGAATGTTTTTTGAGATAATAGGTTGAGTTTTATTTGCGACATTAAACTCAACATTTATGTCTGATTTTAGTAGAGGTTTGATTATCACATTAATCGCATAATCTAAATTATCGGAATCATTATCTCTCAAATCTATTATGATTTTATTTTTCTTTTTATTAGTTTTCAAGATACTGCTGAAAATTTGAGCATCTTGTTGAATGTTTACAGAATCAAAGTCTGATACTTTTACATACAATGCATCTTTGTAATTGTCGATAGAATATGCTCTGAAAGTTTTTTCAGGAATTTCTTCAGTCAAATTAGAATATCTCTTCATTGATAAATTATTTAATATTTGATTGTGATTATCTTGTTGTAGAATTTCACTAAAAGTGTGTTTATCCGCTATTCTAACATTTGAATCATAGAGCTTTTTCAAAATATCATTGTACAAATCAACTACTTCTTGTGTCGACATTTCGTCTTTCTTCTTGCCTGATTCCAATTTTATTTTAGACTTAAAGTTGGGTTTTAAAGATAAAAAGTCGATATCTTTGTATTTTTTTGTTTGTGGTAAATTCATATATGAACTTTCAATTTGATTACATAACTCATCAAAATCTCTGAGTATGTATTTTTTGGGAATCATTTGACTGTACTCAGCTGGTCTAGAATTTATGTATTTGTAACCGAAAAAGCCAAAGATAAGTAATAAAACCAATAAAAATATTTTATTCGCAATTTTATTTCTTTTTCTTTGTTTATTCGCTCTATTATGTGATGTTTTCATTTCTCACCTCTTTTTAATCAGTATAATATAAAAAAAAGAAAGGGTCAATTGAATAAAATAGTAGAAATTGGGTATATAAATATAGAAAGAGAAAAAGAGGTTAGTTATGAATAATGTTTTACTGATAAATAGAATAATTCCTACAATTGATGACGATAGAATTTGCAACATTACTTTTGTAATTGCAGACATGCATTTACAAGAAGTTCACGATAAAATAATTAAAGTTATTGACTCATCAGAATATATGGATTTAAATAACACCGAAATAAATTACAATGGGTTTACTACCAAACAAAAGGCAAAATTGATTCCTGAAATCATGAAGGTATTGGTGGAAAATAATTTGAAAGTTTATGGTGTTTATGATTTGTATTCTTAAATTTATGGTAAAATGATTAACTAACAGTCACATAAATTAAATTATAAGGAGTATGATAAAATGAACAGAGAAGAATTATTAAAAAAAATTGACGAACAATTAGTTTTTGAATTACAATCAGGCTATGAATACAAACAAATGGCTTCTGAATTCAATGATATGGATTGGGATGGATTTGAACACTTCATGGAAAAGCAAGCTCATGAAGAATATGAACACGCTGAATACTTCAGACATTGGTTACAAGAAGTTGGATATAAGATTGAATATAAAACAATTGAAGCTCCAAAAGCTGACTACGATAAAGATGTATTAAGCATTTTTAAAGCGGCTTTAGAACACGAAAAAGAAGTTACAAGAAGAATCAGAGAATTATTTGATGCAGCTCATGAAATCAAATTCTATGAAGTATACACTCTTCTACAAAAATTCATTGACGAACAAATCGAAGAAGAAGCTACTTTTGATAATATCATAGCAAAACTTGAAAGAACTGAAAACAGTAATGCTGGTCTTGCAATATTAGATCACGAAATGGCACAAAGACAATAATTCTAGCAAATTAGTATAAAAGTCCCCGTAGGTTAATATTTTTTAACTTATGGGGACTTTGTTTTTTATTGAATCAAATATTTCTATTGTATTATTGCTCAATGTTCTATGGAGTCCATTGCTAATGCAACTTCGTTTAACATAGCTAAAAGAAGAGATTTATCTCTTAAAGAAATATTTTTTTTACTATATGACATGTCGATTCCGACTACACCATATACGTAATTTCCTTTTCTAATAGCAAAGTAGAGCCCTTTAGCACTAGAGAGCGTATTTGTAGTAGCTCCTGCACTTTCGTTGTTCAAATAAACCCACTGAGCTACAGTTTTTTCTGCTTCTGAAACATATGTGTTATTTGCGCTTTCATTATTTTCGGGATTATAAATTTTGGGAGCTTTAAGTTCATTATCCTTTATAGGATAAAAAACTATAACTCTATTCAATAATTTATAAAGATGATAACAAGTTTGATACATTATTTTATCGTAATTATTTGCTGACTGTAAACTTTGACTAATTTTAAATAAAATCTCAAAGTTATGAGACTGTTCAATAGCTAATAAATTTTCTTTTTTTAATTTGTTTTGCATTAAGCATATTATAAATGACACAATGCTCATAATTAAAAATATCATAAAATATTCTTTAGAGTTAATTATAAAGGAAAAGTAAGGCTCTAAAAAGAAATAATCAATTATCAGGATATTAATTATTGACGAAATTACATTATAAATTGGATGTTTCGTTGTAAATCCAACAATACATGTTGATAAAATGTAAACCAATACAATATTTGTTGTACTAAAATCAAGTTCAAAGAAGAAAAAAGACAACAGTGTTGATACTAGAATAATAGAAAAAGTAGTCAAAAAGTCTTCTATATCAAATTGAAACGGATTTTCAAGGTTTAGCTTTACTTTCTTAGGTTCTTGATTTGCATCTGGGATTATAAATATATCAAGTGTTGGATTTGTTTTTGTAATTGAATCAATGATTGTTGATTTTCTCAATAAAGATACTTTTTGAAGGGATCTTCCTAAAACTAATTTTGAAATACCGCTGACTTTTGCGTATTGACTTATCTGAAAAGCTACGTCATCTCCATATGTTGAAACTAGATTTGCTTTTAAATGTTTTGCAAGATTTATGTTAGCTTGTAAATCGTATTTTTCTTTTTGAGATAAAAACTTAGAATTTGATGTTTCAACAAATAATGCACTAAATTCTGCATGAAAAGACTTAGCCATTCTATAAGCAGTTCTAATTACTTTTTGATTTGTGGGTGAAGGGCTAATGCAGACTAAAATGTGTTCTTTTAAAAAAGGTCTATTTTTTTCATCAGTGTATAAATTTATACGATCAGCACATCTTCTCAGAGTTATTTCTCTCAACGAAACCAGATTACCCTTTGTAAAAAAGTTAGCAAGTGCTTTTTGTGATTGCATCGCATTGTATATTTTTCCGCTTTTTAATCGCTGGAGCAACTGTTCAACTTCAATATCGATAATTTTTATATTATCAGCGTTATCAAAAATATAATCAGGAATACGTTCATTTATCTTTATTCTCGTTATTGATTCGATGATATCATGAAGACTTTCTAAATGCTGAACATTTAATGTAGTATATACGTCGATGCCTGCTTTCAGCAACTCCTCTATATCTTGGTATCTTTTTTTATGCCTAGAAGTTGGAGCATTAGTGTGTGCTAATTCATCAACCAATACAATTTGAGGCTTTCTTTTAATAGTAGAATCTATATCTAATTCATAAAAAACATGATTTTTGTATGTGATTTTTTTGTTTTCTACTCTCTGCAAACCATTTATTAAATCAAGCGTATCTTTTCTGTCGTGAGGTTCGATATATCCAATTACAACATCTGCTCCATCCAAGTCTTTTTCATGTGCATATTTTAGCATACTGTAAGTTTTTCCTACGCCAGCACAATAGCCAAAGAATATGGTTAATTTTCCTTTTTTATCCATAAAATCATCTCCTAGAAAACTCTATCAGATATAGTTTACTATAAATACAATCGAATTTTTGCTTTAGCTTAAATTTTAATGCGATTTTAATATTGCAGTGGCTTTTTTTAAAACCATTTTAAGGTCTATGATGATATACTCATTTTACAGTTTAATAAATAGGAGGCGCTATATATGAAAGATATCATTATGATAGTAATTTTACTTTTATCATTTTTGATGTTGAAATATTTTGTATATATGATAGATCGTATTATAAATAAGAAATAAAATAGGGAGGATTTTATGATATTTATATCAATATTAATATTAGGAATTATTTGTTATCTTTTTTATGCTTTAATTAATCCTGAAAAATTTTAGGGTTTTAAATTGGAGGTAAATTATGGAAGGAATAAAAAATGAAAAAGATTGTATGTATGAATTTAGTTTAATAATAAAACACAAAGTTGATTTAGGAAAATACGATGAATGCTTAGAGTTAATTTACAAAAAAATGGCTGAGTTTCCTCATGATCCAGTACCACATAATTTATTGGGAATATTGATGGAGATTAAAGGCAATCATCTTTTAGCAATGAAACACTTAAGAGCTGCTTGGGCTCTAGATCCTAGTTACACACCTGCTAGTATTAATTTAGACAATATGGGTTCAAATGGATCGAGAAAATTATATGTGTTTTCATAAGATTTTTAATTTAAGAAGGAGAAATTATGTTTCAAATATTGATAACATTACTGATATTTTTAATTATTATATTTCCGATTGGAAATTATTTGTATAAGATAACTGTTAATAAACAAACTTGTTTGGATTCTATCTTTGACAGATTTGATTCATTAATTTTTAAAGTATTAAAAATAGATAAAAATGATATGGATTGGAAACAATATGCAAAAACTTTATTGTTAGTTAATGCATGTTTGGTATTTGTTGGATACCTAGTACTAAGAGTTCAATCATTTAATTTATTTAATCCAAATAAAATACAGGCAATGGAAGAATCATTAAGTTTTAATACTATTATATCTTTTATGACTAATACTAATTTACAACATTATTCTGGGGAATCTGGTTTATCCTATTTTTCTCAAATGTTTGTAATTACAATGATGATGTTTACTTCAGCAGCTACAGGATATGCTGCATGTGTTGCAATGATAAGAGGTATTTTAGGTAAAAAAATGGGTAATTTTTATGTTGACTTTATTAAAATAATAACTAGATTTTTATTACCAGCCTCGATTATAGTAGGAATAATATTAGTATCACAAGGAGTTCCTCAAAATCTAAATAGTAATATGATAGTAAGTACAATTGAAGGGAAAAACCAACAAATTGCATCTGGACCAGTGGCGGCATTGGAATCAATTAAACATTTGGGGACAAACGGAGGAGGTTTTTTTGGAGCGAACTCTTCAACACCTTTTGAAAATCCAAATATCATTTCAAATATAATCGAATTACTATCTATGATGATATTGCCAGCATCGTGTATCTTTATTTTTGGTAAAATGGCTTATGATAATTCAAAAGAAAAATCCACAAACAATGATGATCACAAAAGTATAAAATCAATTAATAGAAAGCATATATTAATTGGTACAGAAGGAAGAACTGTATTTGTAGCGATGTCGATATTGTTTTTAATAGGATTGGGAATTTGTTATTTCACTGAAAGTCACGGAATTAATGGAGCCACACTTTCAGGAATTTCACAAAATCTTGGAAATATGGAAGGAAAAGAAATGCGTTTTGGTATCTCTCAATCTACTTTATTTACCACCGTAACAACTTCTTTTACAACAGGTACAGTAAATAATATGCATGATACACTTACACCTCTAGGGGGAATGGTTCCTCTTATTAATATGATGATGAATGTAGTATTCGGAGGTGCTGGAGTCGGACTAATGAATATGTTAATATATGCCATTTTGGCGGTTTTCATTTGTGGACTAATGATAGGAAAAACTCCGGAATACTTGGGTAAAAAAATAGAAGGAAACGAGATGAAATTAGCTGCCTTATCAATAATAATACATCCTTTATTAATTTTAGGGTTTTCAGCTTTAGCTGTTAGTGTTAATGGAGGAGTACAAGGAATAACTAATCCTGGATTTCATGGGTTGAGCCAAGTGCTTTATGAATTTTCTTCCTCAGCGGCAAATAATGGTTCAGGGTTTGAAGGCTTATCAGATAATAATCTTTTTTGGAACATAACTTGCGGATTAGTAATGTTTTTGGGGAGATATTTATCCATAATAATTCAGCTAGCTATAGCTGGTAGTTTATCTAAAAAAGTTAATGTTAACGAAACTATAGGAACATTAAAAACTGATAATCTTACTTTCTCAATAATTATAGTCATTGTTGTTTATATATTTTCTGCATTAACTTTCTTGCCGGTTCTTGCATTAGGACCAATAGCAGAGTGGTTGACCTTATAGGAGGAGTTATGAGTAAAAATAAAAAAACAAAATTTGTGACAAACGATATATTAAAATCATCCATAAAAGGAGCTTTTTTAAAACTAAATCCAAAATATATGGTAAAAAATCCGGTAATGTTCGTCGTTGAAATAGGATTTTTCATATGTTTATTACTTGCTTTCTTTCCGGGACTATTTGATGATAGAAGTAGAAATTCTAACATTTATAATGGCTTAGTGTCTGTTATTTTATTTATAACATTAGTTTTTGCTAATTTTGCAGAATCTGTTGCAGAAGGTAGAGGTAAAGCTCAAGCAGAAAGCCTTAAGAAAACAAAAAAAGATACGAAAGCAAGATGTATATTGGAAAATGGCGAAGAAATAGAAAAATCAAGTAATGAGTTAAAAAAAGGAGATATTGTTTTAGTAAAGTCAGGCGAAATAATTCCTAATGACGGCGAAATAATAGAAGGAATTGCAAGCATAGATGAATCCGCTATTACTGGTGAATCTGCTCCTGTTACAAAGGAAAGTGGGGGAGATTTCTGTTCAGTTACAGGTGGAACTTTGGTAGTTTCTGACTGGATAAAAGTGAAAATTACTTCTGAACCAGGAGAGTCTTTCTTGGATAAGATGATATCTCTTGTAGAAGGAGCATCAAGACAAAAAACTCCTAATGAAATAGCACTTAACACTCTGCTAGTTTCTCTAACTATAATTTTTATTATTGTAATAATAACTCTATATCCAATAGCTGTTTATGCTAATGTTAAAGTATCAGTATCAACTTTAATTGCTTTATTAGTCTGCTTGATACCTACAACTATAGGGGCACTATTGAGCGCTATAGGAATTGCTGGAATGGATCGTGTAACTAGATTCAATATAATAGCAATGTCAGGAAAAGCTGTTGAATCATGCGGAGATGTTGACACAATGATTTTGGATAAAACAGGAACTATAACTTTTGGAAATAGGCTGGCTAGTGATTTTATAAATTTAGATGGCATCCATAAGTCAGATCTTATTGATTACTCTTGTATTGCATCTCTAAAAGATGATACACCTGAAGGTAAATCAACAGTAGAATTGGCAAGAAAATTAGGATCAAAAGTTATTTTTGATGACTACAATGATGCATCATTTGTGGAATTTACAGCGTCAAGTAAGATGAGTGGTGTAGATCTAAAAAATGGAACTTCAATTCGAAAAGGTTCAGGAGATGCCATAATTAAATTAATAAGAGATAAAGGGGGAAAAATTCCAGGGGATTTAGAAACAAAAATTAGTGGCATATCTAAATTGGGTGGAACCCCATTGGTTGTTTGTGTTGATAATGTAATCTACGGCATTATCTATTTAAAAGACACTGTAAAACCAGGTTTAAGGGAAAGATTTGAACGATTAAGAAAAATAGGTATTAAAACTATAATGTGTACTGGAGACAATCCATTAACAGCTGCGACAATAGCGGCAGAAGCTGGCGTCGATGGGTATATTGCAGAATGTAAACCTGAAGATAAGATAGAAGCTATAAAAAAAGAACAATCGCTAGGTAAGATTGTAGCAATGACGGGAGATGGCACAAATGATGCTCCAGCATTGGCTCAAGCAGATGTTGGGATAGCAATGAATAGTGGAACAACTTCTGCAAAAGAAGCTGCTAATATGGTAGATTTGGATTCAAATCCAACAAAAATTTTGGAAGTTATAGAAATAGGAAAGCAATTACTGATAACTAGAGGATCATTAACGACATTTTCTATTTCAAATGATATAGCCAAATATTTTGCAATAATACCAGCGATTTTTACAGTAGCAATTCCAAAAATGAAAGTATTAAATATTATGTCATTGAGTACACCATCAAGTGCAATTATATCAGCATTGATATTTAATGCCATAATTATTCCTTGTTTAATACCTTTAGCCATGAGAGGGGTAAAATATGAACCTATGTCAGCATCAAAAATGTTAGGTAAGAATATGCTTATATATGGTTTAGGAGGAATAATTTGTCCGTTCATTGGAATAAAAATAATAGATATTTTGGTTAGCCCATTGTTAACTTTACTTGGGGTTTAAAAGGAGAAATTAATGAAGTTTTTGAAAAAAATTAAAAAAGCTTTTATTGTATCGTTATTTATGTTTGTTTTGTGTGGAGTTATTTATCCTTTCTTTCTTACAGGAATAAGTCAACTCATTTTTTCCAAACAAGCTAATGGAAGTTTAGTAAGTTACAATAATAAAGTTGTAGGCTCAAAGTTAATAGGTCAAGAATTTACAGATCCTAGGTTATTTCATTGTAGACCATCTGCAGTTAATTATAATGTATTTACAGGAAATAAACATGAAGCAATATCTTCTGGTAGTGAAAATTTAGCTGTAAGTAACCCAGAATTAAAGCAAAGAATTAGCCAAGATATTAATAAATTATTACTTGAAAATCCATCAATAAAAAAATCTGATATTCCAGAAGATATAATAACACAATCAGCATCTGGTCTAGATCCACATATATCTATAAAAGCTGCAAATATTCAAGTTGACAGAATAGAAAAAAACACTGGATTATCTAAAAAAGTTATTGAAGAATTAATTAAAAAGAATACTAACTATAAACTATTTGGTATTTTTGGAGAAAACACAGTGAATGTACTTGAACTAAATATTGACTTGATTAAAGAGTTGAAAAAATAATTATAGGTATATGATATAAAACTAGGTCCCACATATAGAAAATTTTGTCAGAGACCTAGTTTTATTAATTCTAAATTAAATAGATATTGTATAATATAGAGGGGTGAGAAATGAATGACAACACAAGAATATTAATAATAGAAGATGACAGAGCAGTTAGAAATCTAATTTCTAATACTTTAAAAATAAATAGATTTAATTATGATTTAGCTGTAAATGGTAGTGAAGCACTATTGTTATTTACTACGAACAAATACGATATAGTTTTTGTAGATTTAGGGTTACCTGATATTGACGGAATTGATCTTATTAAAAAATTCAGAGAGTTTTCAACTACTCCGATTATTGTAATAAGTGCGAGGAGTAACGACGAAGATAAAATAGAAGCATTAGATGCAGGAGCTGATGATTTTTTAACTAAACCATTTAATGTTGAGGAATTATTGGCTAGAGTTCGCTCTACGATAAGGCGTTTAAATTATTCTGAAAATAATAGAATAGATAATAATGTAACATTTGAGAATGGTGATATAAAAATTGATTATCCTTCAAGAAGTGTGTTTGTTAAAGGAGAAGAAATCCATTTAATGCCAATTGAATACAGTTTATTATGTTTACTATCCAAAAATATAGGTAAAGTTCTTACTCATCAATATATTTTAAAAACTATTTGGGTGAATTATTTAGATTCTGATTTATCTTCATTAAGAGTTTATATGACTTCTCTTAGGAAAAAAATAGAAAAAGTATCTTGTGAGAAGTATATTCAAACTCATATAGGCGTAGGATATAAAATGATAAGGGTTAATAAGTCAGATTCGGAGAAATAATATGATTGAAAAAGCTAAAGATTCAATATTAGTTTGTATATCTGATGCAAAGTCAAATAGCTTGGTAATAAAGAAAGCCAACGAAATAGCTAGTAAAGAAAACGCAAGGCTTATTGCATTATATGTTTGCGATAGAAATGATTACCAAAAAAAACAAGAAAAAGGATTTTTACAACAAAACTTAGATTTAGCTGAAAGTATCGGAGCCATGATTGAAATAATTTATGATGATGATATTGCGGCTCAAATAGTTAATTTTGCAAAGTTATACAGAGTAAAAAAAATTGTTCTGGGGAGAAACAACAACCAGAGGAATTTTTTTATATTAAATAAAAGCATCTGTGATGAAGTGATTGAAAAGATTGAGGATATAGACATTCATATCGTTCCTTTTTACGAGGATTTTTCAATTAAACGATTTGAAACTAATAAAAACATCATTCGAGATGTATTTATTAGTTTATTTATATTGATTTTATGCACATTAGCTGGTTATGTATTTTATTTTTATAAATTTGGTGAATCAAATATTATAATGATATATATATTAGGAGTGTTTTTTATAGCGCTTATAACGTATAATGAAATTTTAAGTATGACGGCATCGATAATTTGTGTTTTAGCTTTTAATTTTTGTTTTACTGAGCCAACTTTGAGTTTTTCTTTTTATAATAAAAATTATATAATAACATTTTTAGTTTTATTGATAGTCTCATTTTTGACGAGTAAATTAGCTAGTCGTATAAAAAAAAGTGCAGAAAATTCATCTAATATGATATACATTACTAAGTTATTATTAGAGACAAATCAGATGTTACAATCTAAAATAACGAAATCTGAAATAATTGAAACAGGATGTAATCAGTTATCGAATCTATTAAAAAGAAATATTAAATATTATGATATATTAGATAATGAAATTCAAAAGCCATTAAAATTTTGTTATAATTCTGTAAAGGATAATGAAATTTCGGATCCGGAAGAAGAAAAGGAAATAGTAGAATGGGCTTATTTACACAATAGTAATGCTGGGGCTACTACCAGATATTTACCAGAGGCTAAATATCTGTATTATACTATAAGAAATAATACAAATGTTTATGGAATAATTGGTATATATTTATATAAGGACAGGTTAGATTCGGTTGAAAACAAAATCTTATTAGCTATTCTAGGAGATATGTCACTAGCACTTGAGAAGGAAAAAGTGATTGAGGATAAGAATAGAGCAAACTTGAAAATAAAAGATGAGCAATTTAAGACCAATCTATTACGATCTATATCACATGATTTGAGAACACCTTTAACTACTATTTGTGGGGATTCGGATATATTGCTAAATAATTATAAAAACTTGACTGAATCAATGAAATTAGAACTGTTTCAAGATATTTATGATGATTCTCAATGGCTGTTAAATCTGATAGAAAACATACTATCTATTACTAGAGTAGAAGAAGGAAGGATGAAGCTAAAAATTGAACCACAAATTGTTGAAGAAGTAATTGATGAAGCTTTAAAGCATATAAATAGAGATAAAAGAAAACACAATATAAATGTTGATATTGAAGATGAATATTTGATGGCAAACATGGACGTAAGGCTAATTATTCAAGTAATCATAAACTTGGTAGATAATGCTATAAAATATACAGATGAAGGATCAAATATTCTGATTAAAGCTTTTAAAAAGGACGAAAATACAATAATACAAATTTGTGATGATGGAAATGGTATAAGAGATAATGATAAGGAAAAAATATTTCGAAAATTTTATACATCCAATGATAAAATATCTGACAATAAAAGAAGTATAGGTTTAGGGTTATATCTATGTAAGATCATAGTAGAAGCACATGGCGGGTCAATAAAAGTTGAAGACAATAAGCCCAAAGGAGCAATATTTACTTTTAATCTCAAAGCATTATAAAATAATAAATTAATACCGTTATATAAGGATTTATGAAAATTTTTAAAGTTTTGATATAATCAATTATACACTATATGGAGGTGAACATGAGAATAATTAATTCTGATTTGGAGAAAATCGCGTTTTTAAAAGAACAATATCCAGATGAATCTTTGCCAGAAATTGCTTTTTGTGGAAGAAGTAACGTAGGTAAGTCATCTTTTATTAATTCTATTTTGGATAGAAAAAATTTGGCAAGAACTTCATCTAAACCAGGAAAAACGCGTACGGTAAATTTTTACAATGCAAATAATGAGTTTAGATTGGTGGATTTGCCAGGATATGGGTATGCGCAAACATCAAAATCTGAAAAGAAAAAATGGGCACAAGTTATAGAAACTTATTTAAATAATAGAAGAAATTTATACGAAGTATTTTTGATTGTGGATATTAGACACAAGCCAACTGTTCAAGACAAGGAAATGTACAATTGGATTATTCAAAGCGGATTTTGTGGGTTTGTAATTGCTACAAAATTAGATAAAATTGGTAAAACAATTATTAAGAAGAACTTGAACATAATAAAAAAAGAACTCAACATAGATGATGATAACCTCATCTACGAATACAGTTCAACTTCTAAGACAAATAAAAAAGCTGTTATGGAACAGCTTGAAATGATTCTCAAATACGGTAGTGGAATTGAAGAATAAAAGTAAGTAAACCCCAAGTAATTGGGGTTTTGTTTTTAAATATTTTGTGTGTGACAATAATTTTATGTCAAGTATGAATTATTATTGCCAATCATATAATTTTGTTGGATTATTCAACAACTGAGAAGTCGTCTTTTCCAGCGCCACAAATTGGGCAAACCCAATCTTCAGCTAAATCTTCAAAAGCTGTTTGTGGTTGAACACCTGCGTCTGGATCTCCTTCAGCTGGATCATAAATATATCCGCATACGTCACATACATATTTTTTCATGTTTAATTTCCCCCTTTAAGATAATTACCTGTTATCAGGTACAAACTATATATACCCACTGTAAAAAATTCTAATCATTTTTCTGGTTTTATTGATAAATTAAATATTTAATGATAAGTTGTTAAATTTATTGAACATATGGGTATATAAATATTGGGTGATAATATGTATATGTTTAAGAGGCAATTTGTCAGCGATAGGACAATTGCTACTAAAAATATTCATACTATGCTCAGACTATTAAGAAAAGTTGTACCAGACGAAGAATTACTTTATGATATAAGATTAATAACTAATGAATTGATTTTTAATGGACTAGAACATGGTAACCAGTTTGATATAAATAAGAAAATAACTTTCAAAATAAAATTGAACGATGATTCGATAAAAATATGCGTTCAGGATGAAGGGACAGGGATTGATTATTGTTCGAACAGTTATTTTAATAATGATATTTATGTCAGAGGTAGAGGATTATTTATAGTAAGTAAATTAGCTGACGAATTAAAAATTAAAGAAAATTGTGTTGAAGCAAAGCTATTAGTGAGACCTAATTAATTAGTGATCTAATAGCTTGTTTTATTGCAAAAAATTACTAAATGTGATTTTACACAAATTTTTCTTTTATTTTTTTCAATTTATGATATAATGAAGTGTCACAAATTAGAGGGAAGTGGAATTTTGAAAAGAGAAGATGTAAGAAACGTAGCAATTATTGCCCATGTTGACCATGGCAAGACAACTTTGGTAGATGGGTTATTAAAAACAAGTGGTATTTTTAGAGAAAACCAAGATGTACAAGAACGTGTAATGGATAGTAATGATATAGAACGTGAAAGAGGAATTACTATACTTTCTAAAAACACTGCAATTGACTACAAAAATCATAAAATTAATATTATAGATACTCCAGGTCACGCTGACTTTGGAGGAGAAGTAGAACGTGTATTGAAAATGACAAGTGGAGTTGTGTTGGTAGTAGATGCGTTTGAAGGACCTATGCCACAAACAAAATTTGTATTGAAAAAAGCTTTTGAATTAAATTTACCTACAATTATTTGTATCAATAAGATTGACAGAAAAGAAGCTAGGGTAGATGAAGTAGTAGATGAAATTTTGGATTTATTTATACAATTAGATGCAGATGAATCTTATTTGGATTCTCCATTTGTATTTGCTTCTGCAAGGGAAGGATTTGCAACTGACGATTTGGAAGAAAGACCAGAAGATATGACTGCCTTATTGGACAAAATTATTGACTACATTCCAGCTCCAGAAGGAGAAGAAGATGCACCGTTCAAGCTTTTGATTTCTACAACTGATTTTAACGATTACGTTGGTAGAATTGGTATTGGTAAGATTGAACAAGGTAAAGTAAAAGTCAATGATAGTTGTTATATAGTAAATTACAATAATCCAGACAAGAAAAAGAAGATTAAAGTAACTAAGATTTACGAATTCGATGGATTAAATAGGGTTGAAGTTAATGAATCCAAGTTCGGTTCTATCGTAGCATTGACTGGTGTAGAAGGAATAGAAATCGGAGATACATTAGCAAATGAAGAAGACTGTGAGCCTATTGAATTTGTAAGTATTTCGAGTCCTACATTGGCAATGAATTTCTCAGTTAACAATTCTCCATTCGCTGGAAGAGACGGAAAATTTGTAACAAGTAGACAAGTTCGTGCTAGATTGTACAAAGAACTAGAAACAGATGTAAGTTTAAAAGTTGAAGATACTGATTCTACAGATACTTTTAGAGTTAGTGGTAGAGGTGAACTTCACTTATCTGTTTTGATAGAAAATATGAGACGTGAAGGATTTGAATTCCAAGTTTCAAAACCAGAAGTTTTGTTCAAAAAAGATGAAAATGGAAAAGTTCTTGAACCAATTGAAATAGTTACAATTGATGTCGAAGAAGGATTTGTCGGTACTGTAATTGAAAAATTGGGAACAAGAAAAGGTGAATTGCAAGATATTTCAAACACTTCTAGCGGGTACACAAGACTTACTTTTGAAATACCTTCTAGAGGCCTTATTGGATATCGTCAAGAGTTTTTAAGTGATACAAAGGGTAATGGAGTTATCAACACAGAACTTAAAGGATATGAGCCATATAAAGGCGAAATTCCAAAACGTCAATTAGGTTCATTGATTTCATTTGATACAGGAGTTGCTACAGCTTATGGATTAAATGCAGCACAAGACAGGGGAATTTTATTCGTACAACCTCAAGATGAAGTTTATGAAGGAATGGTAGTCGGATCTAATGCTAAAGGATTAGATATTGAAGTAAATATTTGTAAGAAAAAAGCTCAAACAAATATTAGATCTTCTGCAGCAGATGAAGCATTAAAACTATCTCCTCCAAAAATCATGAGTTTGGAAGAAATGATGGAATTTGTTGAAGAAGACGAATTAATTGAAATTACTCCTCATCATTTGAGATTGAGAAAGAAAATTTTGGATACTCAATTAAGATACAAATCAAAAAAATATACTAAATAATTTTAGCGGGAATTTATCAGTTGATAAGTTCCCTTTTTTGATTTAAAATTTTAAAATAAAATTAACAATAAAATCAATTTATCGAGAATAAACACTAACATTAATGGGTATACAATGTATATAAAAATATAAAGTATCATATTTTTTTGATTTAATTAGTCTAAGGATATGTATTAGAAATTTAATTAAAAAAAACATTTGCTTTAGTAGAAAAAAGCGTGTATACTTAAATTATCAAATGCATTATATTATATTTTATTGCTGGGTAAAGGTTACCCAAAAAAATTTAAGGAGTAAGATTATGGCAGAAATTAATATCAAAGATAAGACATTAAATGAGTTTTTTGATGCAATTATGATGTTGAAGGGTAGAGATGAATTGCAACGTTTTTTTGAAGACGTTTGCACAATGAGAGAACTTAATTCAATTTCTCAAAGATTAGAGGTAGCAAAACTACTTAAAATAAGAAAAACCTATAGCGAAATTGAAAAGGATACTGGTGCATCTACTGCTACCATTAGTAGAGTTAATAGGTCTTTGCAAAACGGAGCTCAGGGCTATGAATTAGTTTTAGATAATTTGATAGCAAAAAATTTAGAAGAAAAAAGGAAAAGAAAACAAAAATAATTTATTATCCGCAAACTTTAATTTGCGGATATTTTACTATCACATAACATTTTGGGTATATAGTAAATAAGGGGTGATTTAATGAAAATTACATTTTTAGGAGCAGCACAAGAGGTAACGGGTTCTTGTTATCTTGTGGAAACTGAAAAACATAAATTTATGGTTGATTGCGGATTATTCCAAGGTAGCAAAGAGTTGGAACAAAAAAACCATGACGATATAGATTTTAATGAAGTAGAATTTATGCTTTTGACTCATGCACATATTGATCATACTGGAAGAATTCCTCTTTTATATAAAAATGGATTCAGAAAACCAATTTATTGTACAAAAGCTACAAAAGATTTGGCAGAAATAATGTTGATGGATAGTGCGAAGATTCAAGAGAGTGATGTAGAATGGGAAAATAGAAAAAGACAAAGATCTGGCAAAACACTTCTGACTCCTTTATACACTACGATTGATGCCATGAGTTGTATTTCATTATTTAAAGGACGTTTCTATGATGAGGTTGTAAAAATAAACGAAGACATAAGAGTTGTGTTCAGAGATGCAGGTCACATGCTTGGATCATCAAGTCTTGAAATATTTATCACTGAAAATGGAAAAACTACTAAAATTATATTCTCTGGAGATATAGGAACTTCAAATAATCCGATTTTAAACAATCCAGAAGTTTTATCTGGCTGCGATTATTTAGTTATGGAATCTACTTATGGTAATAGAATTCATGAACCTTACAAAGAAAGTGTACATTCTTTAATAGAGATAATTGAAAAAGTTTCATCAAGAGGTGGAACTGTAATCATTCCTAGCTTTGCGGTTGGAAGAACTCAGGAAATTATTTATGAACTAAACAGTTATTATGATTATCAAATAAAAGATCATTATGAAAAGAAAGTCCCAGTATATGTAGACAGTCCGATGGCACTTGAAGCGACAAAAGCATTTATGAAAAATACTGATTTGTTTAATCAAAAAGCAAAGGACTATATTTCGAGTGGAGATAATGTATTCGAATTCGAAAACTTGCATTATGTAAAAAATATCGACGAATCAAAAATGCTTAATAATGTAAAATTCCCAAGAGTAATCATTTCTTCTAGCGGGATGGCGACAGCTGGGCGTGTTCGACACCATTTGAAGCACAACTTGTGGGATGAAAAAAATGCCGTTGTTTTTGTTGGATATCAAGCAGAAGGCTCACTTGGAAGGATTTTGTTGGATGGTATAGATGAAGTTAAACTTTTTGGTGAAACAATAAAAGTGAACGCTGAAATATATAATTTGGGCGGATTTTCAGGACATGCCGATCAAAACAATCTTATGGATTTTGTAGACAATATGAAAGTAAAGCCTAAGAAAATTTTCATAACTCATGGTGAAAATGAAGGAGCAGAAACTTTATCTAATTTGTTAAAAGAAAAGTATAATATTGAGGCTGTTATCCCAGAAATTTATTCAACAGAAGAATTTGATGCAGGAAATTACAATATCGAACAAGAAATATCTACAAACCGTGAAAACAATGATTTGTATGAAGAATTAGAAAAAATAAAGAAAAAAATTGACCGATTGTATGAAAACAAAGAATTGTTCGACCATAAAAATATGGACTCTGAGGAATACAACCAACTTAACAATCAAATTTTAGACTTGAAGAATAAAATCATGACAATAAATATGATAACTGGAGAATAAGTCTGTATATAAGGATATTTAAATAACTGGGAGAAAATATGGAAAAGTATTTTTATCAGGGAAATAATGAAACAGATGTTTACTTGTTTCATGAAGGAAACAATAATAATTTGTATAAATTTTTGGGATCTCATATTTACTCAGATGATTTAGGAACCTACACCAGATTTTTGGTGTGGGCACCTAATGCCAAACATGTAAATTTGGTTGGAGATTTCAATGATTGGGACGATTATTCACTTCCACTTCAAAAATTACACGATGGAGAAATTTGGGAGATTTGTCTCAGAGATGTTAAAATCTTTGATTCATATAAGTACAGAATAGTTACACAAGATTCAGAAGTTTTATACAAGGCGGATCCATTTGCATTTCATAGCGAATTGAGACCAAAAACAGCAAGTAAAGTTTATGACATTGAAGGTTATACATGGAATGACAAAAAATGGCTCAAAAAAAGAGAAAAAACAGATAGATTCCACAGTCCTATGAGTATTTATGAGATAAATCTTTCTTCATGGAGAAAATACGGTGAGAATTATTTGTCTTACATTCAGTTAGCAGATGAGCTGGTGGATTATCTTAAAGAAATGAATTACACACATGTTGAATTTATGCCTTTAATGGAGCATCCTTTCGATGGATCATGGGGATATCAACTTACGGGATTTTTTGCAGCTACTTCTAGATTTGGTTGTCCAAAAGATTTGATGTATTTGATTGACAAATTACACCAGAATGATATTGGAGTTATCATGGATTGGGTTCCGGCTCATTTTTGTAGAGATGATTTTGGACTTAGAAAATTTGACGGAAGTAATTTATTTGAAAAATCAGACCAATACTTAGCTGATAATGATCAATGGGGAACACTGAACTTTGACTTTTCAAAAAAAGAAGTGGTGAATTTTCTTATATCTTCTGCATTATTTTGGTTCAAATACTACCATTCGGATGGACTTAGGGTTGATGCAGTTGCTTATATGATATATTTGAATTTTGCTGGAAAAGATATCAGAAACGAAGATGGCAGCTACGAAAACAAGGAAGCTATAGAATTTATTAAAAAATTAAATCAAACAATTAAACAAGAATTTCCAAGTGCTTTTGTAATTGCAGAAGAATCAACTTCATGGCCAAATGTTACGAAATCAGTAGAAGAAAACGGACTTGGTTTTGATTTTAAGTGGAATATGGGTTGGATGAATGACATAATCAAATACATGAAGATGGATCCTATTTTTAGGAAAGACCATCATAATTTATTAACTTTTTCGATAATGTATGCCTTTAATGAAAATTACATTCTCCCATTTAGTCACGATGAAGTAGTTCACATGAAAAACTCAATGATTGGTAAAATGCCTGGAACTTACGATGAAAAATTCGATCAAATAAGACTTTTGTATTCTTTTATGTTTGCTCATCCTGGAAAAAAACTTTTGTTTATGGGTAATGACATTGGCCAATTTGATGAATGGAATGAATACAAAGAAGTAACGTGGGAAGTTTTGGAATACGAAAAGCATCAAAAATTAAAACATTTTATGAAAGATTTAAATAAATTTTATATTGATAATGATGAATTCTATGATATGGATACAAGTTATTCGGGTTTTCAATGGGAAGATGTGAACAACGCAAATGAATCTTTGATAATTTTTGAAAGAATAAATTCCAAAAATGAGAAAATAATTTGTATTTTTAATTTCACACCTGTAAAAAGAGAGAAATATCCAGTAGGTGTGGATGATTACGCACTGTATTCAGTTGTACTTAATTCTTCAATGAAGAAATACGGTGGAAATTTACAAAGGAATAAACCATATTATTCGAAAAACATAGAACACAACGACAGAAAATTTTCTATAACAGTTGATATAGAACCATTTTCTGCGATGTTTATAAAACAAAATAAACTTAGAAATATCAATAAAAAGTAGGAGGATTTATGAAGGCACGAAATAGAGTTGTCGCAATGCTTTTAGCGGGAGGACAAGGTTCAAGACTAAAGGCATTGACAAAAAATGTTGCAAAACCAGCAGTGTCATTTGGTGGAAAATATCGAATTATTGATTTTGCTTTGAGTAATGCAGCAAATTCAGATATAAGAGATGTTGGAATTTTAACACAATATAAACCATTCAAATTAAATTCACATTTAGGTAATGGATCTAGCTGGGATTTATCCAGAAATTCTGGTGGTTTGAGAATTTTATCGCCGTTTGCTACAGAAAGTGGTGGTAATTGGTATGAAGGTACAGCTAATTCTATTTACGAAAATATGAATTACTTAGATGAATTGGACGCGGAATATGTTGTGATTTTATCTGGTGACCATATTTATAAAATGGATTACAACAAGATTTTAAAATATCACAAAGAAAAGAATAGTGAGCTTACAATTGCAGTAATGGAGGTAGATTGGAGCGAAGCTAGTAGATTCGGTATTATGAATACCGATGAAGATGGAAAAATCGTTGAATTTGAAGAAAAACCAAAAAACCCTAAAAGCAATTTGGCTTCTATGGGAATATATATTTTCAACTGGCACACTTTGAAAAAATATTTGATTGAAGACAATGAAGATAAGAATTCCAAACACGATTTCGGAATGAATATAATTCCTAAGATTATAAATGACGGTTTAAATGTTTTTGCATGGAAATTTGATGGCTACTGGAAAGATGTGGGAACTGTAAGAAGTTACTGGCAAGCTAATTTGGATTTATTAAATCCTGACAATAGGCTGGACTTGTACGATACTAGTTGGAGAATTTACACGAAAAACAGAAATCTCCCACCACATTATGTTGATGAAGTTGCAGAAGTGAAAAAATCTTTAATCAATGAAAATTGTTTGATTTACGGAAATGTGAATAATTCAGTTTTGTTTTCATCAATAACTGTGGAAAAGAATGCAGAAGTTCATGATTCTGTTATTTTAAGCGATACTGTTATAAAGAAAGGTGCAAAACTTTACAACTGTGTAGTTGCAGAATCCATGACCATTGAAGAAAACCAAGTGATTGGTGAAAAGGACTCCGACAAAATCTTCTTGGTTAGTGAAGATGGAATTGAAGAGTGTTAGGAGGAAATTATGCAAAATTGTATTGGAATTATATACGGTGGAAAAAGTAGACAAGATTTTGGATATCTAACTGATTCCAGACCAGAATATATGCTTCCTTATGGGGCAAGATACAGAATCATAGATATTGCTTTGAGTAACTTTGCGAATAATGAGTTTTCAAATGTTGTTTTGTATGGCGGAAAAATTATGAGGTCTACTCTAGATCACTTGGGAAATGGCGAAAGTTATGAATTAAATAGAAGAAGAAATGGACTTGTTATATTTCCTCCAACTTTTGAAAATGCTGGTAAGGAAATCGTCGCTTACAACGAAACTAGGGATTTTTATTTGAGATCAAAAGAAGATGAGTTGTATTTCTACGATCCAATGGTTATTTTCAGAGAAGATTTTTCCGTTTCTCACGATAGATTTATCGAAGAAGATTTGGACATATTATTGTTTTGCAAAAAAATGGATAATGCAACGGGATTATTCATCGGAGAAACCAGATTAAACTTGGATGATGAAGGCAATCTAATCAGTATAGGAACGAATCAAGGAATTGATGATGAATTTAATTTAATGACAAACATTGGTTACATGAAAAAAGAAGTTTTCTTGAATTTGATTCACGATGCAGCTAAAAATTCTAATTCTAATGAATTAATCGATGTTATTATTTCTAATTTGGATAAATTAAAAATCGGTGTGTACATGATTGATGGATATGTTGAAGTAATCAGAAATTTGACACAATTTTACGATGCAAATTTGAAATTATTAAATACTGATATTTACAACAATGTATTTTTCAAAAATGGATTATTATTAACAAAATCAAAAGACGAACCGTCAGCATTATACGGTGACTCTGCTTGCGTTAAGAATTCATTGATAGCAAACGGAGTCAAAATAGATGGTAAAGTTGAAAATTCAATTATTTTTAGAGGCGTAGAAATTCAAGAGGGCTCTGTTATCAAAAACTCTGTTATTTTCGAAAGAACGGTAATAGAAAAGAATGCAGTAGTTGTAAACACGATTACTGATAAAGGAGTCTTGATAAAGGAAAATGTAACTGCAGTTGGTAATCCAAATTATCCATATGAATTAAAAAAGAATGCAATATTAGAAGATAAATAGGGGAATGTAAATGAAGATATTATATTGTGCAGCAGAGGCTGATCCGTTTATAAAAACTGGTGGACTTGCAGATGTAGCAGGGACACTTCCACTTGAAATGAAAAAACAAGGTCATGATGTGAAAGTGGTCATCCCTTTGTACAAATTGATAAATGAGGAATACAGAAATAAATTTGAATTTGAAGGAAGCTTTTATGTAGATTTGGATTTTAAACATCATTATGTCGGTGTTTTCAAATACATTCACAGAGGTGTCGAGTTTTATTTTTTAGATAATGAAGATTATTTCAACAGAGATAATGTGTATGGAGAAAATGACGATTGCGAAAGATTTGTATTTTTCTCTAAAGCATGTGTCCAATTATTAAGATATATCGATTTTGATTGCGACATTATTCATTCCAATGATTGGCACACAGCCATGGTCAATGTTTATGCAAGAGATTTTGCAAAAGGTGATCCATTCTACGAATCTATCAAAACTGTTTTTACAATTCACAACCTAAAGTATCAAGGTGTGTTCAGTTCAAATTCACTTCGACAAACTGATTTATCACCGATGTATTTTTCTGAAGATGCATTGAAATTCTACGATGCAATCAACTTCATGAAAGGTGCTATAGTTTTCAGCGATAAAGTAACAACTGTTTCTAAAACTTATGCTGATGAAATTAAATACTCATTCTTCGGAGAAGGATTGGATGGAGTTATTAGGCAGTATCATTACAAAATATCTGGAATCACAAATGGAATTGATACAACTATTTGGAATCCAGAAACAGACAAATATTTATTCAAAAATTACTCATTGAAAAATATTAAGGACAAATCTGTCAACAAAAAAGCATTACAAAGAATGTACAGTTTGGAAGAAAAAGATGTGCCTATATTTGCAATGGTAACTAGATTGGTTGAAAATAAAGGATTAGAACTTGTTAGATACATTATGGATGAGTTTTTGACTACAGAAGATGTACAAGTGATAATTTTGGGAACAGGCGATTATTCTTATGAAGAAATGTTCAAATACTATGAATGGAAATTCCCAGATAAATTAAAAGCAAATATTTATTATAACAATGAAGAATCACACAAGATTTATGCAGGAGCAGATTTCTTGATGATGCCTTCAATATTTGAACCTTGTGGTATATCCCAATTAATTGCTATGAGATATGGAACTATACCAGTAGTGCGTGAAACTGGAGGATTGAGGGATACTGTTCAATCATTTAACGAATTTAGCAAAGAAGGAAATGGATTCTCTTTTACAAATATCAACGCGCATGATTTCTTGTACACATTGAGACGTGCAATATCTTTTTATTACAATGATGATTTCAAAATAATTCAAGAAAATGCTATGAATTCCAAAAATGATTGGGAAAAATCTGCAAAAGAATATATCGAACTTTATGAGGAGATCATTAAATGATTGATATTTCAGAAGATCGACTAAGGAAATTATTGCAAATCAAATTATCGTATAATTCATTGGTCGATCTTCAAGATGCGAATGTCTATGAAATTAGATTAGCATTAAATGAAGTCATTAAAGAAATTATTTCTGGACAATCCACAAATACCTTTGCCGACAAATCTTCCAGAACATACATTGTGTCATTTGAATTAATGGTAGAAAATTTGTTTGACGATTATATTGAAAAACTCAATTTAAAAACTCCATTGCAAAAAATATTACAGGATAAATATGACAATGTTGTAAATATGAACAATGATTTGCACTTGGGACAAAGTTATATAGGAAGATTCTCAGTAGATTTGTTTGAGAAAATCTCAAAACAAGGACAGTTTTGTAAAGTGTATTCGATTTTTTACAAAAATTCACAGTTTAAGCAACAAATAGTCGATGAAAATCAGATTGAGACTGTATTCCATGAACCAAAAACAAGTGTAGTTTTTAAAAGATCTAGCAAATACGATATAGAATTAGACAATAATAAAATTAAATCACAAATTTACGATATTCCCTATATAAATGGAAATACGAATTTCATTAGATTATTTTCACCAAAAGCTAATCCAAATCTTAACTACGAAAATTTTATTCGTGGAAGAATTGAGGATATTTATTCTGAGGAAAACAAATTGGACTCAATTCGCCAATTTGTTTACACACCAGAAATCGATGAATTCGGCAAGTATATTAAATTCTTGCAACAAAAATTTCTTGCGGATTCAATAGTTGAAGACATATTTAATGACGAAATAAAATTTTTTAAAAATACAGATAAAATCAAAGACCATATTCAAATTAATATCGTTGAAACAAATGTCGCTTTGTTAATAATCACGTTTTTACAAAAACTAATGGATGAAGGATATGATTTCGAAAAAGCTTTAGAAAAATCTAATAACATTTTCAAGTATTTTAACATCAATTTACACAGAGAATCATTTGAATTAATGGATCTGAGTTACTTGTATCAGTTTGATAGCATTAAAAATATTATTAAGTTGATAAATGAAAATGCACTGAAAAATGGATATCCGGAAATTATTAAAGACAATTTCCTAGACTGTTTTAATCTTATAGCTTTTGTAACGCATTCTATAATAGTTGGGTCTGAATATCAGAAGAAACATTTATTGAAAAGCGAACATGTGGTTATTGATAAAAATATTGAAGATAAAATTGTGATACAAACTTACGGTTTTAACGACGATTTATTCAGAAATAAAATCGAATATCATGATTTGTATTATAGCAAACTAAAATACAAGAAAAAACTTGTCGATAAGTACAACTTAAAAAATATCAACGATAAGAGTATTTTCAATATGCAATTATCAGACTTTCACGAAGGTAAGAGACAAATTCTGAATGTTTTTTATATTTTGTATTTGTACTTAAAACTAAAAGATAATGTAAATACGATAATTACTCCTACGACATTTTTTATCGGAGGAATGAGTTCGTTTGATTACTTGTTTTGCAAGAAAACAATAAGTTTGTGTCTTGGTTTGTCTAAGGTAATTAATTCGGATAAGCTAATTCAAGAAAAAATAAAATTAGTGTTTGTCGAAAATATTATGCTAGATCAAGTGCCAGATTTCGCCAAAGCTTGTGATGTTTTCAACTATATACCTTACAAAAACTTCGATATTTCAAACACATATCCTTATGCATTTATGAATAACGGTTCGATTATTTTGACAAGTGATTCTAGTGTTTTTGAAAAAATGGGACAATTAAAAGATATTGGAGTATTCAAGTTTGATGAAGAACGTTTATTAAATACAGAATCCAGATGTATGAATTTTTTACTAAAAAATATTGAATTATTAGAAAACAAAAAAATCATAAATGAATTTTATGAGATTTATAATTTGATTCTTAAATACAATGATAGTTTTAATGTTATGAATTCTTTTGATAATTTTGTGGAAGTTAATGAAAAAATTCAAAAATCGTATTTGAATGAAAATTCGTGGAATAATTTAATGATTAAAAATATAGAACTATCCAAAAAATTTGGGATTAATTATCTGAAAGATGTTTAGGAGTTATAAATGTATGAGTTAGGGTTTAATTACAACAAAGAATATACAGTTTTTAAGATTTATGCTCCGCAAATAACTAATGTCAAGTTATTATTGTACGAAAATTTCGATGATGTCAGATACAAATCCATTGATATGAAAAAAAGTGATGGGTATTTTGAAGTCAAGGTTGAAGGAGATTTGGATGGAATTTATTACAAGTATCAACTTGATGATGAGTTTGAAATTGTAGATCCATTTTGCAAAGCTTCATCAATTAATAGCTTAAAATCATGTGTCGTAGATTTGAATTCCACAAATCCAGAAGGTTTTGCTGATGAACAATACAAAATAGCAAACAGAAATGAAGCTATAATCTATGAATTGTCCATAAAAGATTATTCTTCAGATATTTCTAGTAAAGTTGATGAAAATTTTCGTGGGAAATTTTTAGGATTGGTAGAAGAAAATGATGTTTCAGGAATAAATCATTTGAAAGATTTGGGGATAACACATGTTCATTTGATGCCTGTGTTTGATTTTGTAGGCGTTGATGAGAGAAATTCAGAAAAATTTTCTGAAGATAATTACAATTGGGGATACAATCCTGAGAATTACAACTGTATTGAAGGTAGCTTTGCTACAGAACCAGATAATCCTAAAAACCGAATTATTGAATTCAAGAAAATGATTAAAACTTTGCATGAAAATAATATTGGGGTGATTATGGATGTTGTATACAATCACACTTTTAGAAACAAAGATCATCCATTTAATTTGATTTATCCACAATTTTATAGACGTGATAATAATGGAGAATTCACGAATGGATCTGGAGTTGGCAATGAATTAAATACCGAAGATGAATTTGTGAGAAAATTTGTTATCGATAGCTTATTGTATTTTCAAAAAGAATTCCACATTGACGGTTTCAGGTTTGATTTAATGGCTTTAATAGATTCAGAAACAACCGATAAAATCGTAAGTGAACTTAGAAAACACGATGAAAATGTGATTATATACGGAGAACCTTGGGCGGCAGATGAATCTCCATTATCGAAAAACAAAAGAACCACTTTTGGTAGTCAAAAAGGAAAAGATTATGCTTTATTCAATCCTTTTTTCAGGAATGCCATTAAAGGTGATAACGATGATAATTCTACAGGTTTTGTTCAAAAAAATGTAGATAAAATTAGCTTGGAAACAGGAATTTGTGGATCGATTGACTATGATGAAAATAGGCGTGGATTTTGCAAAAATCCTAATGAAACTATTAACTATTTTAATTCACACGATAATTTAATACTTCAAGATAAATTGCTTAAAACAAATACGGATATCGTAACATCTACAAAACTTTGTTTTGATTTGATAATGCTAAGTCAAGGGATACCTTTTTTTCATTGTGGAAATGAATTCTTGAGAAGTAAATTGATGTTTAAAAATACTTATAATCTGCCGCTTCATGTTAATGCAGTGGATTGGAAATTGAAGAATTATAACAACGAAGTATTCCAATATGTAAAATCGCTGATTGAATTTAGAAAAACACATCCAGAATTTAATTTGAAAGATGAGAATGAAGTTAGACACAAACTCAAATTTTACTATGTAAATGCTTTTTGTATTTGTTTCAGTATTAAAAATGATAGGGGATTCTTGCTTGTTTTTATAAATTCGGGAGAAAAATTCGAATTTGATTTGAGCGATTATTTTAAAAATTTCGTAAATTGCACGAAGATTTTTGATGACAAAATAATTGAGACACAAGTAAACGACAATGTGATTTTGATTGATGAGAGAAAAAGCGGGGTATATTCAATAAGTATGGAGAAATAATGGATACTAGATATGAACTCAAAGATGTAGATAGAATTTTGAATATTGAAGGTTTTTTTGGTGGAGATCAACAATGGTTTGAGGATGTTTTGCATTCAAACTATCTCACGAAAAAAGGTTGTTCAGTAATTGCTATCACCAATTTTTTAATCTACATTGCAAATACAAAAAAAGAATATGCTAAGTTAGTTCCTGAAAATTTTATAGACAGTCCGATAACCAAGACTGATTATATAAAATTTGCTGACAAGCTATCTACATTTGTTAAGCCCAAAATATACGGCGTGCCATTTTTGTTTCCAATGAACAGTGGTATTCGAAAGTATGCCAAGAAAAACGGAATGAGTTTGGTGACACAAAACTACAATTTTACTTGGAAAATCAGAAACATAGTGACATATATTATCGGTGCAATAGCAAATGGTTATCCAGTTTTGATGTTGACTTTAAATCACAAAAATCCTGATGTTAAATTTCATTGGGTTACGATAACTGCGATTTATTACGATGATAGTTGGAAAATTGAATGCTCAAACTGGGGAACAAAGAGAGTGTATGATTTAGAAAAATGGTTTAAGGAAAAGTCTTTGTATAAAGGATTAATTTATTATCAATAGGAGGATTTTATGGATTATTTAAAAGTATACAATGAATGGTTGAATGATGAGTCTTATGACCAAGAAACAAGAGACGAATTGATGTCAATAAAAGATAATAATGAAGAAATAAAAGATAGATTTTATAAATCATTAGAATTTGGTACTGCAGGTTTGAGAGGAAAAATCGGTGCAGGTACAAATAGAATGAACAAGTACAATATAATGAAAACAACACAAGCACTTGCTGATACTATAAAACACTACGGCGAAGAAGCTTTGAAAAGAGGCGTAAGCATTAGCTACGATGTCAGAAAATTCTCCAAAGAATTTGCGGAAATATCAGCAAATGTATTAGCTTCTAATGGAATAAAAGTTTATTTGTCTGACGATATTAGACCAACACCTATGTTGTCTTATTCCATAAGAAAATTTAATTGTATTTCAGGGATTATGATTACAGCTTCTCACAATCCGAAAGAATACAATGGATACAAGGCTTATTGGGAAGAAGGTAGTCAAATTCTTGAAGATAAGGCTAATGAAATTTTGAATAATTTGGACAAAATCGAAAGTTTTACTGAAGTGAAGATAGGAGATTTTGAAAAATTAATAGCTGAAGAGAAAATAGAATATTTTGGTGAAAATTTGGACAAAGATTACTTTGAAGATGTGCTTAGCCTTACAATTAATGACGACAATATTGATAAAGATGTAAAAATAGTTTACACTCCATTGAATGGGACTGGAAATAGATTTGTAAGACATATCTTAGATGTCAGAGGATTTAAAAATGTCTACGTAGTAAAAGAACAAGAAAATCCAGACAGTGATTTTACGACTGTTCCTTATCCAAATCCTGAAAATCCAGAAGCGTTTGAATATGCTATCAATTTAGGTAAAGAAGTTGGAGCTGATTTGTTATTGGCAACTGACCCAGACGCTGATAGAACTGCTGTTGAAGTTTTAAGTGATGGTGAATATGTCTTCTTAGATGGAAATAAAATCGGAGCATTATTGACAAACTATATTTTGAGTCAAAGATACGAAAAACACGATTTGCCAGAAAATCCTGTAGTTGTAAAATCAATCGTAACAGGAGATTTATCGGCTAAAATTGCTAAAAAATATGGCGTTGAAATGATAGAAACATTAACTGGATTTAAAAATGTTTGTGGAAAAGCGAATGAATACGAAAAAACTGGCGAAAAATCTTGGGTATTCGGATATGAAGAAAGTATTGGTTATTCTTACGGTACATTTGTAAGAGATAAGGATGCGGTAAGTTCTTCAATGATGATTTCAGAAATGTTAGCTTATTATAAGAAACAAGGAAAGACTTTGATTGACGTTTTAGATGATTTGTATGAAGAATTTGGTTATCATGAAAACTCACTATCTTCAGTAGTATTAGAAGGATTGGATGGTCAAGAAAAGATCGGAAGAATTATGGAAGAATTCAGACACAGCCCAATTCATGAAATTGGTTCTACAAAATTAGTTGAAACAAAAGACTATGATGTAAATTACAAAGATTTTGGAACTCCAAGATCAAATGTTTTAAAATATTACTACGACGATGGATCATGGTATGCATTAAGACCTTCTGGAACTGAGCCAAAAATAAAATTATATATTTATTCTGTTGCAGATTCAAAAGAAAAAGCAGAACAAAAAGTTTTGGATATTGAAAAAATAGCAAAAGAAAAAATGATGAATGTTAAATAATTTTAAGATATCACTTGCTCTTATATTTTTGGGGTAAGTGATATTTTTTAAATTGGCAAATATTGAGATTTTTTGATATTGTATGTATAATATACTATATTAAATTCTAGGAGAGAAATATGAGAAAACTTGAAGAGAGAATAATGAAAGATGGTCAAGTATTACCAGGTAATATACTTAAGGTAGACAGGTTCATTAATCACATGATTGATCCTGTTCTTTTTGAAGATTTGGCAAATGAATTTTACGAAAAATTTAAGGATAAAAAAATAAACAAAATACTTACGATTGAAGTTAGCGGAATAGCAATTGCGTATGCTTGTGGAATTAGATTTAATTGCCCGGTTGTTTTTGCCAAAAAAACAAGTTCAAAAACTTTGGGAAACAACTGCTACAGAACAGAAGTGTTTAGTTTTACTAAAAATAGAAGCTACGAAGTAATGGTTTCAAAAGAGTACTTAAATGAAAATGATCATGTTTTATTGATTGATGACTTCCTTGCAAATGGTAAAGCGTTGGAAGGTTTGATTGACATTTGTTCACAAGCAAATGCAACTGTTGAAGGAATTGGAATTTTAATCGAAAAAGTTTTTCAAAAAGGTGGAGACAATTTAAGACAACAAGGTTATACAATAGAATCATTGGCAAGAATTAAAGGATTCACCGACGATTCTGTTATATTTGAGGATTAATTTTGACAAATTGTAACTTTATTATTCATTTTTTAAGTCCAAAATATGATATATTATATTAGGATAAAAATGAGAAAGGATGGAGCCTATGAAATACATTATTGACATATTGGACGCATTCTTTTCTATACAAATTACTCCAAATTTAAAATTATATAATTTAATTTCTATGTTTTTTAAATATTTGTTTGTAATAATAATTTACTATTTTATTTTCAACATAATCAAGATGATTTATTTGGACATAAAAGGAACAAACAATATGAATTACAGTTCAAATACTTATTTAAAACTAATTAATAGAAAAGAGAATTTGCCTTTTAAAATACAAGAGCATTATTTTATAGGAAGAACTGCTACTATAGGAAGAGACGACAGCAATCAAGTTGCATTAAAAGATAGGTTTATATCGAAGAGACATGCACGTATATATAAAGAAAAAAATAATTATTATATAGAGGATTTGAACTCTGCTAATGGAACTTTTTTGAATGGAAATAAATTGATTAATTCTGCAAGATTGAACGACAAAGATTTGATAGATATCGGACAAATTGAATTTATGTTTGTAAATGGTGACAAAGATGCAAACTAAACGTAAGAAAAATAGCAGATTTAAAGAATTTATCGATAACTTAAAACCAATGCGTGTAAATAGTAAGATGATTAAACCGGTTTATTTGATATTACTGTTTAACATATTTGGTTTTTTTCTAGCTTTGGGATCAAATGAAAAAGGATTAGATCCGAAAGCTTTAGCTTACTTTTTGTTTGCTACAATTTTAATGTTTTTTGCAAATAAATACGTAACAAAAATCACTAAAGGTGATGGATATATATTACAAATCGCTTGTATGCTTTTTAGTATTGGTGTAATCGTGATTTACAGGCTTAACCCTTATGAAGGATTGAAGCAAATAATGTGGTTTACCATTGGGATACTATTGTTTTTTGGAACATTTTTTATTTTAAAAAGCTACAAAAAATGGTACAAATTCACGGCACTTTATTTAATAGGTTGTGTTGTGATGTTTCTAATGACACTAGTTCTCGCTGAAGATAAATACGGAGCTAGAAACTGGATTAGCATATTCGGGGTTGGTTTCCAACCGTCTGAAATTACGAAAATATTGTATGTATTTTTCCTTGCTAGTTATGATTACAACACTGATTTGTTAGATAAGATAAATATAAAGTCAGCGCAAAAATACAAAAAATATCTACCTGTAATCAAAAGATATTTCTTGATGATAGTTGTTTATTTATTTATAGGAATGTTTTTCTTGCAAAAAGATTTGGGAACTGCAATGATTTTTTACGGATTATTCTTAGTTTACCAAATTGTAAATCAAGAAGACATCAGATTAATTTTATTAAATTTATTCATAGCGATTGTCGGGGCGGTGGCTGCGTATATGCTTTTTTCTCATATAAGAATAAGGGTGTCTACATGGCTTGATCCATGGAAGAATATCGATGGAATAGGTTATCAAATCACACAAGCTTTGTTTGCGATTGCGAGTGGAGGATTTTTTGGAACGGGTCTTGGATTAGGAAGACCGGATGTAGTTCCTGTAGTCACAAGCGATTTTATTTTCGCTGCGATTTGCGAAGAAATGGGAACTTTCACAGGAATGGGTGTAATAATGTTGTTCTTGATTTTGATTTACAGGGGAATGAAAATTTCGTTGTATCAATCAAATAAATTCTACAAGATTGTAGCGCTTGGAATTTCTGTAATTTTTGCAATTCAAGGGCTTGTTATGTTTGGTGGTGTTATGAAGTTGGTTCCTTTGACAGGAATTACTATACCATTTGTAAGTTACGGTGGAACTTCAATGGCGATGTCATTTATTTGCCTTGCGATTTTACAATTCTGTTCAACTGATCAAGGAGAGGAAGATATTTATGCAAAATAAAATGAACAAAAGAATTATTGTGGTTTTATCTTTCTTGATGACTTTGTTTGTGTTGTTGGTTTTGTATTTGACTTATTTTCAAATAGTAAAAGCTGACAAAATTGCAAACAATGAATACAACAAAAGATTGTGGGTAGATGAAGATAAAGTTGAACGTGGAACAATCTATGATAGAGATAAAAATGTTTTGGTAGAAACGAAGAAAGATTCATCTGGGAAAAATTATAGATTTTTTGATTATGCAGATATTTATGGAAATATAACTGGATACAATTCAAAAACCTACGGTACAGCTGGTCTTGAAAAATCATATATGAAAGAATTGTTAAACATTAACAAGGACACTCCTTTATCGCAATTGAGAAATATAGTAAGCTCAAACAATAAAGGTAACGATCTTGTTTTGACGACAAATTCCACTTTACAAAAACTTGCCTACAATTTATTAGACGGCAAAAAAGGTTCAATTGTAATGATGAATCCGACAACTGGTGAAGTTTATGTAATGGCAACTTTCCCTTCATATAATCCAAACGAAGTTTCATCACAATGGCAAGAACTTTTGAATAGAGAGACATCTCCATTATTAAATCGTGCAACGCAAGGAATGTATACTCCAGGATCGGTTTTTAAAATAATTACTGGTAATGCAATATTAGAAAATGAAGACAAAGTTGACAAAGTTGTAGAAGATAATACTGGTACAATTGAGTTTAACAAATACACTATTTCCAATAATAATGGTGCTGTTTTTGGAGAGACGGATTTGAGAAAAGCTCTTGAGAAATCATCAAATGTTTATTTTGCATCGCAAGGTGTAAAATTGGGGAACAAAATTTTGGAAGATAACGCTTCAAAATTTATGCTTGGCAAGAAAATTCCTTTTGATTTGCCAGTAGCAGTAAGCGTTAATGGATATACAAAAACAAAAAGTGATGCAGATATTGCAACGACAAGTTTTGGACAAGGAGAAACTTTGGTAACTCCATTGAACATGGCTATGGCAATGAGCGCTGTAGCAAATGATGGACAAATGTTGAAACCTTACTTGGTTAGTCAAATAATAGATTCAGAAGGAAAAGTAATTAAAGAAACTAAGCCAGAATTATTGTCTGAAGTTGGCAATAAGAAGAATATGGTAACCTTAAAAGATTATTTGAGATCTACTGCAGAAAGTTACGATACACTTAATGTTAGTACTTCTGTAATCGCAAAATCAGGTACAGCAGAAATTAAAGATAAAACAAGTACACATGCTTGGTTTGTCGCTGCTGCACCGGCAAAAAAACCAAAATTTGCGATAGCAGTTATTTTGGAAGATGATAACTCTTATGGTGTAAAAACTGCAGGACCTATAGCTTCAAAAATGCTCAACGCAGCAATTAATGAGTTGGGATTAGAAAAATAAAACAAAACATGGATGGCGATGATTCATTGCAATCCATGTTTTTTATTGCTTATAAGAATTTGTCTTTGATATTTAACCAATACCAGTCTTTTAAGAAAACTAATTTATTGATATATTGATCTGAATAAGTAAAGTTTACATAATCTACATTATCATAACTTCTGTTCAATCCATCAGCTAGAACTATGGAACTTTTTCTGTCAAAGTTGTGATCTCTAAAATACAATGTAACGTTACTTTTTGATGGAACAACAAGAGAATTTAAAAGCGAACGGTATGCTTTTGAATTAATTGGTGCAAGAGGTGTCACTTGAAAACCATCCAGCCCGTGATACAATACAGATCCACCAGCTGAGAAATTGTACGCAGTTGATCCAGAAGGCGTGGATACTATTATTCCATCTCCAGCAAAGGACTCTAAGTGGTTATCATCGATGTATACATCCAAATATACAATTGATGAGTCATCACTTTTTACTACGAATTCGTTCAGTGCTTTGTGTGTATAAGTTTTGCTGCTATTTCTGATCGCTGTTTTAGATTCAAGTAAGGAGATTTTTTCGATTCCGTAATTCTCGTTAATTAAATCTGAAATGAATTTGTCTATGTTAGGGATTAGAATTTCTTGATAAAAGCCTAAGTGTCCAGTATTTATTCCGACAAAAGGAATAGTTGAAAATTCATATTTGTGAACTGCTCTAAGAAATGCTCCATCTCCACCGATACAAAGATTAATCAGCGCATTCTCATCAAAATCGAAAGTAGGTTTGAATCCTTTTTGTTCTAATTTTTCTTTGACAATTAAAGCTGTTTCAAGTGATTTTTGGTTATCGTTTACATATATATTTATAATTTTGCTGTTTTTGTTCATTTATACTAAAAGCTCCTAATATTTGATATAATTTTATTATACCAAATAACTGGAGATTTAAACAATGAAACAAATTAGTTTTGATATAGATAAAAAAATAAGGTTAGATGAATTTTTGAAAGTAAATCACATTTCCAAAAATTTATTTCTCAGTATTTACAAAGATGACATTTTGATAAATGGAAAACATGCAAAGAGAAACTCTAAGTTAAAACCAGGTGACAAAGTAACTATCGATCTTAAAGATGAGGAAAATAATTACGAACCAATAAACTTAGACATTGAAGTTTTGTATGAAGATGATGATATTTTTGTATTAAATAAACCTGACAAACTCACGATGAATACAGATGGAGAAGAAAGCTTAGCGAATTTTGTGTCTTATTTATTTGAGCAAAGAAATATTAATCAAAAAGTTAGATTTATCAATAGATTGGACCAAGACACATCAGGAGTTGTAATGGTTGCTAAAAATAAAATAGCTCAAGCGTATTATCAAAAAACTTCGTTTGAGAAAAAATACTTAGCAATCGTAGAAGGAAATCCTAAAAATCAAAAGATAGAATTAAATTTAATACGCGATTGTATTAAAACAGAAATTGATGAAAATGGTAAAAAAAGTGTTACTATTTTGAAAAATATCAAAAGTTACGGGGATTATTCCTTGGTTAGTTTAAAGCTTTTGACGGGAAGAACTCATCAAATAAGAGTAAGCATGGAATATATTAACTGTCCAATAGTAGCAGATAGTTTGTATGGAGAAAAAATTGAAGGATTTTCTCAAATGCTTCACGCAAATGAAATAGACTTTGTAGATATGAAAGGGAATGAGCATATTATTGCGACAGATTTTCCTCAAAGATTTAATAATTTTTTGAAAAAATAATCTCACTTGAAAACACTTTTATGTTGTAGTATAATTAAATTAACCTCAGAAGAGGCACCCTGAAAAATTAAACCGACACACACTATAAGGGATGACGGACGTTCGATAATTGATGACGAGCCCTCTTTGAAGGGATGTCAGATGTTTGAGACAGTCAACCCACCTTCACATACTGAAGGTCATTAATTGATTAGGGTCTTCTGAGGATATTTTGTAAATAAAAGCGATTTCGCTTATTAGCATGGGACAAAATCTCATGCTTTTTTCTTATGTGTTTAATTTGAGATTATCTATTCACTAAAGTAGTATGAGAATGTATAATATATGATAGATAAGGTGAGTGATATTATGAAAGATTCTAATTTAAAAAAATGCCCAAATTGTAATTCATTTGTTGGCGTTGATGATAGATTTTGTAGAGTTTGTGGTCATGATTTTTCAAAAGATGATGATTTTTCTTCTGAAGGAAAGACATTTGAGGATTTTTTGTTAGAGGCTTCTAAATTTAGAAACGAAACTCAAAATCACGATCTTGGTTTTATAAAAAAAGAAGAAGATAGTTCGACTGATAATGAGAAGAATTATTCTAAGATAGATAATGGCTCTAATCAAGATACAACTGACAGATTAAATGTAGTGGATATTGAGTCAGAATCATTAAAAAAAGAAAGAGAAAAAGCATTCCAAGAAACAAGCAAAGATTATGATGATTACTACGATTATTATGATTATGAGGATGATGAAAAATCATCGATATTTAAGAAAATTATTCTTTCAGTTATTGGTGTGGCTTTATTAATTGGTATTGTATTTGGTGTTAAATATATAAAACCTATGTTCCAAGAAAATCTAGCTGAAAAGACTATTACAGCTGAATCTGTAAAAGGTAAGTTCATTCAATCAGTTCAAACTAAATCCTCAGAACAAATGATGAGTATTGTAAAATCATCAAATCAATCTGTACCATTCAGAAACAAAGATGCGGAAGAATTTATCAACGAAATAAATTCTAACCCTGAGTATCAAGCTACTATATTAAAATGGTTAGAAGATGATGAAGCAAACTTAAAATCGGATAAATCTTATAAAAGTACTAACCCATTAAAAATGGTAAAGGAAAACGACGGATATAAAATTTTGATTGATCCTATAAAGGTAACGATAGAAAATCCAGAAAATGCAAAGTTGAGCTTAGAAAATGCTTCGGAATACGCATTTCCAGGAAAGAAAATTTTGTTAATAGAATCTAATGATTTAACTTTGAGACAAAATTATGATTTATCTTTCTTCTCAAAGAATAGTGCGATTAATTGGGATATTGTAGATATTAATAAAACATTGCCTGATTTTGATGTAACAAGTGGTGAGAAGAATTACGAAATCAGAAAAACAATAGATGATGATTGCCTTGTATTTGTAAATGACAAAAACACTGGACTTACTACTGATAAGTTTAATGAAAAAGGGAGAAAGAATTTAACGGAAGACCAAGATTTTGTAAGAATGGTTGCCAAAGGGAAAAATGGTTTATTGAAATCACCAAAACAAACTGTTGGCTGGGAAACCTGGGTTAGATTGTATCTGAAAGATTAAACTTCATAAATAATTCACTAATAATGTTTGAGATATGAAATTAGAGGGTATACAATAATCATAAGAAAATTTATTTAAGGAGATGTTATTATGAGTTTAATGGATTATTTAGAACATAAAAGAAGAGAAAAGGAAAGACAAATCAAATGGGAAATTGCTAAACGCAAATATGAAGACGAAGCTAAAATTACTTTAGGTACAGTTATTGGTGCTTCATTAGGTTTGGCAGCAGGATTATTATTAGCACCTAAATCAGGTGAAGAAACTAGAAAAGATATCAAAAAATTTGCAGAAGAAACAAAGAAAACAGCAGTAAATAACTTTAACGATGCAGTAGATACTGTAAAATTAACTGCTGACAATGTAACAGACAGTGTTAAAGACAAATATCAAGATTTCCAAGATAGAGGAATGACAGAATTAAACAGAGTTTCTGATCAATTTGACGAAGTAAAAAATGATTTGGGAGTTCTTGGCGAAGATCTTAAAGAAGTAGTTAAAAAAGACGGAAAAGAAATCAAAGAAGATGTTAAAGACACTAAAGACCAAGTAAAAGAATCTGCAGAAAAAGTTGGCGAATCAGCTAAAAAAGTAGCAGAAGAAGCAAAAGACGGTGCAGAAAAAACTGTCGAAGAAGGAAAAAAACAAGCAAAGAAAACTGCTGACACTGCAAAAGAAGAAGCAAAAGAAGTTAAAAAAGAAATCAAAAAGTAGGTAAGAAATGGTAGATGCTTTATATATATTTAAAATAATATTATATATTTGTTTATCTGGATTCTTAATTGCTTTAATCGTATTTTTCTTCAAACTTACAGACTTAATCAAAAGCGTAAAAGCTGTTTTAGCTGATAACAAAAAGGATATCGATAGATCAATTGGCGAAGTACCACAAATACTAGATAATGTAACTGGTATAACTAATAAAGCCGACAGATTAATAGGCGATGTTTCTCCAGATGTAAGAAATATTACAAATAATGTAAGTAACACTTTATCACATGTAGAATCTGTTTCAAGCAACGTATCTAATACTGTAGATTATGTTGCTGAATCAGTAACGGATACTGCAACTAATATAAAATACGGATTTTTGAACTCTACAGACTATGTTGGTTCTGCAAGAGATATTATTAATTTCGTAAAAAGTTTAGCTAAAAGATAATTAAATAAGATTTTATAAGCCAATCGGAAAATTTCTGATTGGCTTATTGTAAATCTTTAAAATTTTTTATAATTTATGAAAACAATTGTAGAAATTGTTAAAATCCTATTGAAAAACAATTAATTTTTTGGTATGCTATTAAGGAAAGATGGGATAGAATGAAAAGAATAAAAATTATCTCAAATCCTTCATCTGGAAGTCAAACACACGCAAGAGATTTAACAAAATTGATTAATTATCTAATTGAGGATAATTTTGTCGTTCAGCTTTTCAAAACTAAAGGCAAGAATGACGCATACAATGAGGCGTTAAACACATCTTCTGATGATTGGGATTTGATAGTTATTTCAGGCGGAGATGGAACGGTTAACGAAGTTGTTCACGGAATTTGCGACAGCGAAAGCGATATTCCAATTACGATTTACTCCACAGGTACAGTAAACGATTTCGCAACTTACTTAAACTTGCCATCAACACCTTACAAATTATATAGAATGATTAAAACTGGGAAAATAATTAAAAGTGACGTCGGAAAAGTTAGCAATGAAGACTCACACAGGTATTTCATCAACGTTTTTGCAGTTGGAAATATAGCGTCTGTTAGTTATGTTACTGATAAAGCTCAAAAAGCGATTTTTGGTAGACTGGCGTATATTGTAGAGGGGTTGAAAGAACTTCCTAACACATTAAATCAGCCTATGGAATTGAAGATTAAAACAAAGGATGATTATTTGGAAGTAAAATCTCCTATTATGATTATTTCGAATTCAAATACTGTAGGTGGTTTTGAAAATATTTGCCCACAAGCCAAAATTGACGATCAAAAGTTAGACGTTTTGATTATTAAGCATTCCCGTCTTAAAGAAGTTGCTCAGATTTTAATAGATGCTTTTAGTTCAAAGCATATTTACTCTGAAGATGTATTATATTTTCAAACTGATACTTTAACCATTGAATCTAATCAAACAGTTCCAGGAGATGTGGATGGAGAATATGGTGGAAATTTACCAGTGAAAGTTGAGATTAATAATAAACCAATAAATATTTTAGTAAGGAGCGATTAAATGTCATCACCAACAATTAAAGACGTAGCAAAACTTGCTGGAGTTTCAATTTCTACAGTATCTAGAGTTATGAATGATTCCAAGCCTGTAAGTCCAGAAGCACGTAGAAAAGTTTTAGACGCAATTGAAAAACTTGACTTCAAACCAAACGAATTGGCAAGATCTTTAGTAATGAAAAGATCCAATTTAATAGGCGTAGTAGTTAAGGATATCGGTATTCCATACATGGCACAAATTGTAAGAGGTGCTGAAGAAATTGGAAGAATGTACAAATACGATATACTATTGTCGTCTACATACGGCGATTTGGAACAAGAAAAGAAAATTATAGACTTCATGTTTACAAAGCAAGTTGAAGGGATAATTTTGATTTCTGAAGACATTGAACCAGAGGTTATATTCAAGTTGAAAGATCAAACTGTTCCTTATATTCAATTAGACAAATTCTGGAATATAAAAGACGTGCACACAGTACAAATCGACTACAAAGAAGCTATGATAAATATGATTAATCATATTTATGATTTAGGTCATAAGAAAATTTTATTCGTAAAAGAAAATCAAGACACTGAAATTGGTCAAGAAAAACTTAAAGGTTACAGACAAGCTTGTGATGACTTGAAATTAGAAAAATTTGAAATCTCATCAGAAGGAGTTTCAGTAAAAGATGGTTACGAAGCAGGGGATAAGATTTTCGAAATGAAAGATTCGAAAGACATAACTTGCGTAAGTTTTAGTGAAGATGCACAAGCAATTGGATTTATAAATTATTGCTATGATAATAACAAGAAAGTTCCAGATGATATTTCAGTATCTGGATTTGGCGATATACCAATGACAAGTATTTACAGACCTACTCTTACTACAGTTCAAGAACCTTATTATGACATAGGTGCTGTATCAATGAGAACTTTAGTAAAGGTTTTGAAAGAAAATAAAATTATCAACGAAAAGGCAATATTGGGTTCTCAAATAATGAAGAGAGAATCCGTAAAAGATATCAATTAAAATATTTTCCTGTTTAAAAAATCAATTAATAGGATATAAATAAAGTAGTCATAGGAGGATTATTATTATGGTAGAACAAAATGTTATAGTTAAAAACGAAACTGGTTTGCATGCTCGTCCAGCTGCATCTTTGGTACAATTTGTAAAAAATTTTGATGGTAAAGTTGAACTTATTAAAGATGGTAAAACAGCTAACGCAAAATCTATTTTCAACGTTATGGCTTTAGGTATTTCTCAAGATACTGAAGTTACTGTTAGATTAGATGGCGAAAACGAAGAAGAAAACTTAAAAAAACTAGTTGAATTTATAGAAAATTTGGAAGATTAATTAAATTAAGAATTTATAGCCGTCACTTTTGTGGCGGCTTTAGTTTATGAGGAGGTATTATGAGTTTAATTAAAAAAGGTATTATTGCAAGTGAGCAGATAGCAATTGGTAAAGTTAAACTTATGAAAAAACAGAAAGTTAAAATAAGTACCGAAAAAATTTCCGATGAAGAAATAAAGCTTCACGTTGATAAATTTGAAAAAGCTTTGAATGATTACAAAACAATATTATCTGAAACAAAAGTTGACAATGATACACAAAAACAAGTAATAGAAGCTCATTTGAGTATGTTGGATGATCCTTTTTTATCAGAAAGTGTGATTTCAAAAATTAACGAACATTATTCAAGCGACAAAGCACTAACAGATACGATAGATGAAATGGTTGTTATGATGGAGTCACTGGATAATGAATACATGAGAGAAAGAGCATCCGATTACAAAGATATTGGCCAACAATTATTGTACAAGATTAAAGGAATTGAAAACCAAAAACTCGACTCATTAGAACCAAATACTATCTTGGTTTCAAAAGAATTAACTCCTTACGAAACATCAATAATTGATAAAGATAATGTTGTTGGATTTTTGATGGACTTGGGAGGAAAAACTGCACATACTTCAATTATTGCGCAAACCTTAGGCATTGCTTGTCTTGTTGGTATGAAAGATATTACCGAAAACGTCAAGGATTCTCAAACAGTTATTATAGATTCATTTAAAGGAATCTGTATCATAGATCCTGATCAAGAAACTCTTTTAGAATACAAAAAGAAAAAATCTGAATTAGATGATGAAAAATCAAGACTCCAAAAAAACAGATATAACAAAGCTATTACTAAAGATGGAAGAGATATTGATGTTATGACGAATATCGGAAACATCGAAGATTTAGAAAAAGGCTTGGAATCTGGTGCAGAAGGCGTTGGTTTATTTAGAACAGAATTTTTGTATATGTATAATGATAATTTTCCAACTGAAGATGAACAATTTGAATCTTATAAAAAAGTAGTCGAAATTTTAGATGGGAAATCAGTAATTATCAGAACTTTAGATATTGGCGGCGACAAAGAACTTCCTTACTACAAGTTTCCTAAAGAAGATAATCCGTTTTTGGGTTGGAGAGCTTTGAGATTTTGTTTTGATATGAACGATGTTTTTGATGCTCAAATCAAAGCGATTTTGAGAGCTTCTGCGTTTGGAAAAATAAGAATTATGCTTCCTATGGTTATTTCAGTAGAAGAAATGGAAAAAGCTCTCGAAATAATTGAAAATAATAAAAAAGAATTGAAAGATGCAAATATTGATTTCGATGAAAATATCGAGGTTGGTATCATGATTGAAACTCCAGCTAGTGTTATTGTCGCTGAAGATTTAATAGAATATGTTGATTTCTTTAGCATTGGAACTAATGATTTGACTCAATATATATTGGCAAGTGATAGGGGAAACGAAAAAATTTCAAACCTTTATAACACATACAACCCAGCAGTTCTAAGAGCTATCAAAAAAGTTATCGATGTTAGCCACAAACATGGAAAATGGACTGGAATGTGTGGAGGATTTGCAGGAGATACCAAAGCGACGAAGCTTCTTTTAGGTATGGGATTAGATGAATTTTCTGCCCCAGCAGCGTCAATTCCAAAAATCAAGGATGTTATCGCTAACAATTCATTTGAAGAAGCTAAAATTTACGCAGATGAAATTTTACAAATGAAAAAAACTTCAGAAATTGAAAGGAAAATATCTGAATAAATTTTTTGTTTTAAAATTCTGATATTTAATGATAAAATTGTATTGGTGATTATATGGAAATCAAAGATTTACAATTTTTTAAAGATAAAGATATTTACGATTGTGATTTACAAGAGGATAAATACATTGTAAATACAGATTCTGGTAAATATATTGTTGAAATATATGAAGGGGATTTGGAGTCTTTTTTGAACTACAACAAACAAAATAATTATTTGTTGTATGAATTAAATGACAAGTTTGCAAAGATTGAAGATAGTGGATATGAAAATGGTCACACTTTTGTGATTAAAAAATTTATTCAAAATCTTACAGATCAAATCTCTACTGAAAAACAAATACAACTTGGAAGTGAAATAGGAAAAGTTCTCAGAAAACTTCACGAAAATAGTCAAATCAACGATGATACTACTTGGGCGAAGATTTTTAACTATAAAATCAATAATCTTATATACAATTATTCAATGACTAACTTCAGAGGAGATAAGGATTATATTGTTTTTGATTACATTGAAAATAATAGATATTTAATTGAATCTAGAAAGTTGAGCAATATTTATTTATTTGATAATTTATGCTCTATCTTTGCTGATGATAATAATTTGAATTTTGTATCGAAGAATGTAAGTTATATGGCCGACTCTTTCTTTGAATTTAGGAAAATTAACGAAGTAGATGAGAAAAATAGGATTTTCTACTATTCCTTATTAAAATCTTATTTTAATGGGAAAATTCCTAGATTATTTTACAGAATTCTCGCAATATACACTATACTGGACATCCTAGAACCAAAATTAAATGGAGAAAATGAGGTTGATTTGACAGGAGAATTTGATAGAATATTAAAAATTTACAATGATTTTGATTGTATAATTCCTGTGTGGATTAAGGAAACTGAGGAAAAAATAAAGGAGCTTAGCGATGAAGGTAAATTGTAAGTTTTGGTTTGAAGATGACAATGGTAAGAAATTTTTCGGAAAAGGTAATTATCTTCTTCTAAAAGAAATCGACAAGACAAAATCTTTGAACAAGGCTTCAAAAAATCTAAAGATGAGTTACAGTAAAGCTTTTAATATCATAAAAAATAGCGAAAAAATTTATGGTGAGAAGTTTGTGGATACTGAAATCGGAGGAGCCAACGGCGGTGGTTCAACGTTAACTGAAGCTGGTCAAAGATTAATCTTGGAATATGAAAAAGCTATGTCAAATTTTACCAGAACTAGCAATAATTTAACAGAAAAAATTACAAAAACTTTTTAAAACACTTGTATTTTTTATAAAATCAGTGTAATATATATTTATCGAAGTGTCTTAATAATTAAAATCTCAATGTTTAGCATTGGGATTTTATATTTGGATACTATTTTCAATTTATAAAAGGAGTTAAAATGAAGAAAGTAGTTTTAGCATTAGGTGGAAACGCTCTCGGAAATTCACCTGAAGAACAAATCAAAGCTGTTAGAAAAACCGCTGTATCTATAGTTGATTTGGTTGAAGATGGCAACGAAGTTATCGTTTGCCATGGAAATGGTCCACAAGTTGGTATGATTAATTTAGCTATGGAAACTGCTCATAATTCTAATCCACAAATTTCTAACATGCCATTTGCAGAATGTGTTGCTATGAGTCAAGGATACATAGGATACCATTTACAAAAGGCTATAAAAAACGAATTATCAAAAAGAAACATGAAAAACGCAGTGTCTACAATAATTACACAAGTTAAAGTAGATAAGGATGATGAAGCTTTTGCTAATCCAACAAAACCAGTGGGATTATTCTATTCAAAAGAAGAATCTGAAAAACTTGCTGCTGAAAGTGGATATACTTTCAAAGAAGATGCAAACAGAGGATATAGAAGAGTTGTTCCATCTCCAAAACCAATTGATATAATTGAAAAAGAAGAAATCAATACTTTGATTAAGAAAGATTTCATAGTTATCGCTGGTGGCGGCGGAGGAATTCCTGTAGTAGAAAATGATGGACAATTAGAAGGTATAGGAGCTGTTATAGATAAGGATTTCACTTCAGAAAAATTAGCTGAAATTTCTGATGCAGATTTGTTAATCATTTTAACTGCAGTAGAAAAAGTATGTATTAATTACGGAACAGAAAATGAAGAAGGTTTGGATGAATTAAATTTATCAAGAGCTCAAAAGTTAATAGAAGAAAAACAATTTGCAGAAGGATCTATGCTTCCTAAGGTTAAGGCTTGTTTGAATTTTATCCAATCAGGTGAAGGTAAAATTGCTTTGATAACTTCTTTGGAAAAAGCAAAAGAAGGAATCAATGGTTTAACAGGAACTAGATTTGTAAAATAATAATAGTACTTCCAAAACAAAAATTGATTTGATGTTTTTGGAAGTATTTTTTTATTGCTCTTTAAATTATTTTGAATTTAATATAGAATATACTTTAATGAAATTAAAAGGAGAGTGTATATGGAAAAGAATTCGAATTCATTATTTGATTATTATGGTAATCCTTCCATGCTTAAATCATTTCCAATAGCAATGCAACACTTATTGGCTATGATTGTGGGTAATGCGTTGCCATCAATAGTCTTGGCGAGTGCTTTGAAATCAAGTGAACATGCAATTACAGATGCTCAAGCAATTTATTTGATTCAAGCAGGAATGTTTATTGCTGCAATAGCGACATTATTGCAATTGTATCCAGTTTTAAAATTTGGTGCAAAATTACCAGTAATCATGGGAGTTAGTTTTGCTTATATTCCAGTTTTATTATCAATTGGTAAGCAATACGGAATAGGTGCTGTGTATGCGTCACAGTTGATTGGTGGTATTGTAGCGATATTCACGGGAATGTTTATTGGAAAAATTAGGAAGTTTTTCCCACCGATTGTGTCAGGAACGGTTGTATTAACTATTGGGCTTAGTTTGTATTCAGTTGCTGTAAATTATATGTCAGGTGGAAATGGACCTATGCAAGGCGAAATCAGAAACTGGGTTGTGGCAATCATAACTTTGTGCGTTGTTTTGTTTTGTAATATGTTTATGAAAGGTTACATAAAATTAGCAGCTATTTTGGTAGGAATTATTGTAGGATACATAATATCATTATTTTTAGGCATGGTTAAATTTGACAATGTTGTTAGTGCGTCTTGGTTTATGCTTCCACAAATTTATCCATTCAAATTCCAATTCCATTTGGATGCTATCTTGACTATGTCAATTATGTACATTGTAAATTCTGTTCAAGCAGTTGGTGATTTAACTAGTACTACCATTGGAGGAATGGATCGTGAACCTACAGATGTAGAGTTATCTGGTGGTATCAAGGCAAATGGTATTGTAAGTGTTATTGGTGCATTTATCGGAGCACTTCCAACTGCGACTTATTCACAAAACGTAGGAATTGTTTCAATGACAAAAGTAATTGCAAGAAAAGTTTTGTTGATTACTGCTAGTATGGTATTTGTCTGTGGACTAATTCCAAAATTTGGAGCATTGATGCTTTCAGTTCCACAAGCAGTAATTGGTGGGGCAACTATATCAGTATTTGCACAAATAGCTATGAGTGGTATGAAACTTATAACGTCAAGCGAAATGAGCGTAAGAAATACAACTATTGTTGGATTGGGAGTTGCACTTGGTATGGGAATCACACAAGTTGGTCCAAACGCTGTAAGATATTTCCCACAATGGTTTAGAATGGTGTTCACAGCATCACCTGTAGTCGTTGCAACTTTAATAGTATTTTTCTTGAATATTATTATTCCAGAAAAAACATTAGAACAAGAAGAAAAAGAAAGAAAAGAAATAGACTAAAAAAATCCCTCGCAAGAGGGATTTTAATATTTCATATATTTTTTATCAATGTACCTTTTTAGTACGAATGAAAGGTGTGAATACCATGTGAATCCTTTGTAGTATAATAGTGCTTTTTCATTTCCACAATATAAAATTTGCATAGGGTCAGTGTCTGGAACATAAGATTCCAATTCTTCATCGTTCAATGTATGTGCAATATTTTTCATCAAAATTGGAGATTGCCTTATAGCGTACACTCCAGCTTTTGGTAAATTAGGGTATTTGTCGATACTAACACAATCCCCAACGGCAAATATTTTGTCAGAAATTCTCATGTATTCATCGGAAATCAAGAAGTTTTTATCAGTAGTATTTAGATTTCCAAAATCAACGTTCACACCGCTAGAACCAATACACATAATCAATTTATCAAAATCAATATCAATTTCATCAATAGAAGATACATTTTTGTTTTCGTAAACTTTTATACCCTTTTCCTTTAATAACTTTCTGGCTTTTTCATTAGCTTTGTCGCTGAATCCTTCCATATTCACACTGCCTCTTGTTACTATGGATATATTCTTATCAGGATAGATAGTTTTGAGCACAAAAGCTAATTCCAATCCACTTGCACCGGCTCCTAATATAAGTATATTTTTATCAGTGTGTTTGATTTTTTCTTTTAAATCGATAATTGTATTGATAGGTTTGGAATTTATTACATTTTCTCCAGTTCCAATAGTTTTTTGAGTCGCTCCTAAATTAATACTCAAATAATCGTATTTTACTGTGTGATTTTTTGCTATAACTTTTTTACTTTCATCGTCGATTTTTACGATTTTATCGAAAATCAAATCTGCTCCGTATTTTTCGCAAACTTTTCTTACATCAAAGCATATCTCATCATGAGTGTATACTCCTTCCAAAAAACCAGTATACATACCAGAATAATACTGGTATTCATTGTCTGTTATAACAGTTATTTTAATATCTGGATATTTTTCTTTTATATTTTTGATTACAAAAATATGCCCGTGACCGCAGCCACCCAAAACTAAATGCTTCATTTTGTCTCCTTCAGTAAATTTTTTATTTATAATTATATATATCATACCAGAAAAGTAAAGCAGTGTTAAATTCATTCTTCGTTTGACAATATTGTTAATAATTGCTAATATTATATTGTATAGAAGGTATCTATATTTACACGATAACAACGTTTACGTTATCAATTGAAAATCGATAAATTATTATTAAGTTTTTTAATTGTAAGCAAATGTTATTACAAAAATTTAAGGAGGACATTATGTCAAAAGTTTACAAAAAAATAATTGCTTTATTTCTTTGTTTAAGCATGGTTTTTGCTACTGCATGTGGTGGTGCTGGCAAAGATTCATCTGATAATGGAAAATCATCAGATACAAATGAAAAGAAAGAAAAAGTAAAAGTAACTATGGTTACTGACCAAGGTGGAATTAACGATAAATCTTTCAACCAATCTGCATATGAAGGATTTGAAAATGCAAAAAAAGAAGGATGGTTGGATTACAGATATATCGAATCACACAAAGAAGCAGAATATGCTCCAAATATGGAAACTGCTTTGGATGATGAAAGTGATGTAATATTTACAATTGGCTATGCATTGTTTAAAGCAACAGATGGTGCAGCTAAAGAAAACACTGACCAAAAATACGCAATAATCGACAATGCAAACGTAGAAAAAAGACCAAACATGATTGGGGTTTTATTCGCAGATAACGAAAACTCATTCTTAGTTGGATACATTGCTGGTATGACTACTAAAACAAACAAAGTTGGTTTTGTTGGTGGTATGAAGAGTGATGTAATCGACAGATTTGAATACGGATTCAAAGCCGGAGTTAAAGAAGCTGAAAGACAAAAGAAACAACCAATTGAATTCCAATCACAATATGCAGATAGTTATGCTGCACCAGATAAAGGTAAATCAATCGCTAACTTAATGTATCAAAAAGGCGTAGATGTTATATTCCATGCAGCAGGTGGTACAGGTTATGGTGTTATTCAAGCTGCTATCGACAATAACAAATACGTTATAGGAGTTGACAGGGATCAATCAGCTGATGCTCCGAAAAACATGTTAGTTTCTACAGTAAAAGGCGTTAACGTTGCTGTTCAAAAAATCTCAAAAGATCTTAAAGATGGTAAGTTTGAAGGTGGGAGCACAGTAACTTATTCATTAAAAGATGGAGATGCTGTAGATATTGCTTATGCTAAAAATGATTTAGTAGCACAAGAAGTTAAAGACAAAGTGGAAAGCTTAAAGAATGACATCAAAGAAGGAAAAATCAAAGTTCCACAAAACGAAAAAGAATTTACAGAATTCGGATTTGATAAATAAGGTTGAGAACAGGGATTGAAAAATCCCTGTTTTTATAACTGTTTTTAAAGATGAAAGGGAAAAACATGAACGATGAAAAAAACATTGTTGTAGATTTAAAAGACATATCAAAATCTTTTGGCAGCAATAAAGTACTTGATAATGTAAATTTCACGCTCCATGAAGGAGAGGTTCATGCTTTGTTAGGTGAAAACGGAGCTGGGAAGACAACTCTAATGAATATACTTTATGGGTTGTATGAACCTACATCGGGAAGTGTTACAGTAAAAGGAAAAACTTTTGATCAAATGACTCCTAAATTAGCAATACAAACTGGTATAGGAATGGTGCATCAACACTTTATGCTTATAGAGCCATTTACAGTTTACCAAAATATTGTTTTAGGAAAAGAAATAACAAGTAAAGGCGGAATTCTAGATAATAAAAAATCCATCGATGCTGTAAAAGAATTGTCTGAAAAATACGGTTTGATGATTGATCCAGAAGCAAAAGTTGCTGATATTTCAGTAGGAATGCAACAAAGAGTAGAAATCTTAAAATGTTTGTATCGTGGAGCAGATATTTTGATATTTGACGAGCCGACTGCGGTTTTAACTCCACAAGAGATAGATGATTTTATAAAAATAGTAAAAAATCTTACAGAATTAGGAAAATCTATAATAATAATTACGCACAAATTATCTGAAATCAAAGCTATGGCTGATTACTGTACTGTAATTAGACGTGGTAAATTTATCGATAAGTTAAATGTAAAAGAAATCGACGAAAACATCTTAGCAGAAAAAATGGTTGGTCGTGATGTAAGATTTAATGTTGAAAAACAAGACCAAGAACCAGGCGAAGTTGTCTTAGATATTAAAGATTTAGTTGTAAAAGACTCCAGAAACATTGACGTTGTAAAGAAATTGAATCTTCAAGTTAGAAGAGGAGAAATTGTTGGAGTTGCTGGTGTAGATGGTAATGGACAATCGGAATTAATTGAAGCAATTACTGGTCTAAGAAAAATAGAATCAGGAACAGTAACATTAAAAGGAAAAGACATTACAAATCATACTCCAAGAGAAATTATAGATTCAGGTATGAATACAATTCCAGAAGATAGACAAAAACACGGACTTATATTGGATTATTCTATCGCTGACAATTTAATTTTGGAAAATGTTAAAAAGAAACCTTTTAGTAAAGGGTTAAAGTTAGATTTTGATGCTATTAATGACAATGCAAAACAATTAATCGAAAAATTCGATATCAGACCTAATGATTATCATCAAAAAACAAAAAATTTATCAGGTGGTAACCAACAAAAAGTAATTATCGCCAGAGAAATTTCCAATGATCCTGACCTGTTAATAGCAGCTCAACCAACTAGAGGATTGGATGTTGGGGCAATAGAATTTATTCACAAATATTTAGTGGATCAAAGAAACAAAAACAAAGCTGTATTGCTAGTTTCATTTGAATTAGATGAAATAATGGATTTGTCAGATAATATAGCAGTTATTTTTGATGGTAAAATTGTTGGAGAAAAACCAGCAAAAGAAACTAATGAAATGGAACTTGGTAGATTAATGGCTGGAGGTGTTGTAGATGAAAAATAACAATGAAAAAATTTCAATATTCACAAAGTACAACAAGCTATTCTTCATGCTGTTATCTATCATTATAGGTTTATTGGTTGGAGCGTTGGCTTTAGTATTAGCAGGTTATAATCCACTAGAAGCATACAAGCTAATGCTTGAAGGAATATTTAAAAGACCTAAAAATGTTGGTTGGACAATTGTAAATGCTATTCCAATTATATTTACAGGTCTTGGCGTTGCATTCGCTTTTAAAACAGGATTATTTAACATCGGTGCAGAAGGTCAATATATAGTTGGTACAATGGTTGCATTTTTATTGGGATATAATCTTCACTTACCAGCATTTATTCATGTACCTGTAGTAATAATTATGGGAATGTTAGCTGGGGCAGCTTTTGGAGCATTGGCTGGATTTTTGAAAGCTAAATTTGGCATACATGAAGTTATATCAACGATAATGCTTAACTGGATAGCTTTTTATTTTAACAATATGGTTGCAAATTATCCAAAATTCAAAGCACCGAACTCAATGGGAACTCACGAAGTTCAAGAAACTGCGAAAATTACATTGATGCAAAATGTAAAAGGACTTCCAAAAGCAATCGACAACTTCTTCAAAGCTCCAATACATTTGGGATTAATACTAGCAATTATAGCAGCAATTTTATTATGGTATATTTTGAAGAAAACAAACTTAGGATATGAATTGAAGGCTGTAGGTCTTAATCAAGATGCAGCAAAATATGGTGGAATTGATGTAAATAAAAAATTGACTTTATCTATGGCTATAAGTGGGGCAGTGTGTTCACTTGGTGGAATCACTCAAGTTTTAGGATACAGATACACAATTTCTGCATTATCTAGTATGGAAAACTTTGGATTTGATGGACTTGCAGTAAGTTTACTTGCAAATAATAACCCAATAGGTTGTATTTTCTCTGGATTATTTTTCGGTGGATTGAAATACAGTGGGGCAAATGTTCAAAGAGTTTTACACGCACCAACTGAAATGATTAACATCATAATGGGAACAATCATTTTGTTCACAGCAATTCCATTGATGTTCAGAATAATTAAATCTAGATTTAAAAGCAAAGGAGGCAAATAATGAACTTAGTACTTTTAGGATTAGTAATAGGTAATACATTAATAAATGCGACTCCTATTTTATACGCTGGATTAGGTGGTATGATTTCTGAAAAGTCTGGAGTTACAAACATCGGACTTGAAGGTATGATGACAATTGGTGCATTAATCGCAGCCACTGTAGGATATTATACTCATAATCCTTGGTTAGCGTTTTTGTGCGGTGGATTAAGCGGAATGGTATTTGCCTTAATTCACGCAGTAGTATCCATTACATTTGCAGGAGATCAAACTATTTCTGCAATTGCTATAAACTATTTAGGACCTGGTGTTGCACTATTTGTTTCCAGAATATTTTTCGATGGAGCAACTCAAACAAAACCAATTGAACCACAATACAAAATTCCAGTATTATTTGACGGAATTCAAAATAAATTCTTAGCTAACGTAATTTCATTACCTGCTACAGTTTATTTGGTATTTGTTTTAGTGTGTTTGATTTATATATTTATGTACAAAACAAAATGGGGAATGAGATTGATTGCAGTTGGTGAACATCCAAAAGCAGCAGAAACTTTGAATATAAATGTATTTTTCGTTAGATACATGGCTGTTTTATTCTCCGGATTTATGGCTGGTTTAGGTGGAGCCACAATGTCTATTTCACTTGTATCTTCATTCTTCCCTGCATTAGTTGCTGGTCAAGGTTTCATAGCTTTGGTTACAGTAATATTTGGTAAATGGACTCCACAAGGTGTTATGTTAGCAGCGTTATTCTTCGGATTCGCTCAATCATTATCAGTTGTCTTGGGAGGAACAAATCTTCCGATACCATCAGAATTAATATCAATGATTCCTTATGTTGCAACATTAATAGTATTGATACTATTTGGTGGAAAAACAAAAGCACCTACAGCAGATGGAATTCCTTATTTGAAAGACGATATAGCACTTTAATAGAGCAATTAAAGCGATTAAATTTTAGTAAATGAAATCTTTTAAAGTTATAAACCCTCATACTTAGAATATCATACGAAAAAAATTGATTTGATTTCAAATTGAATAATCCGTTTAAAATCGCACTGTTTGAGCGCTAAGCGAGTTTGCGATTTTAGGATTTTGGAATTTAGAAATCAACAATTTATGTAGTCTAGATATTCGTGTATGAGGGTTTGTTTACTTTATGTAAAGAGGAAAGCAATATAAAAGGTAGTGTGAGATTTCACACTACCTTTTTAAAATTCAATCTAAATCAAATGTCGCTCCACATAAAAGCTCAAGATTTTTCCATCGTAAGAAATTATTCCAGAGTCAACCATAGAGCCAAGAAGATTTATATCGTTATAATCTGATTCCCATCCCAACAAATTTGCATAATAATCTTCGATTTGAGGAGATCTGTTTACATTTATAAGTCTTTTCATATCTTCAAGATGTTGTGGTGTTTTTGTTGGCATTCCTTCGGCAATAATTATCAATTTATCGTCTTTGAATTCCGAATCAATTCTTATACTTTTTGTGTCGTACATGAAAAAATAACTTAAAATTTCTGACACGATTAATTTTGCTTTTTTCTCTTCGTTACTAATCATCGTTTTTTAACCTCACTCTCATTAAGAAATTATCCATTTCACTAAATACTGGAACCAAAATACCAGCGACAAATCCTCCTGAAAATCCATTGTTGTACAAATTAACTCCGCCATGAACTACTCCTATGTTTAGAACCATAGCCATGTGCAAGAATCCTGCTAAAACACCTCTGAAGAAGCCAAACTCACCAGCGATTGGAGCAAGAGTAGTTCCAAACAAAGCAGCTAAAAGACTTGATGTAGATAGAGGATTAACTGTATTTAAAATAGATGCTAGGAATACACCAATTAAAATAGGGATAGTGTTTTTTGGGTGTTTACCAAATGCAGAAAAACCTGTCACGGTAAAAATACCGCCGATAATTGGACCGCTTATATTGCCACCTACAATAATGATGTAGGTCGTCGCTATTAGCCCCATAATGCCCATATTAATCATAGTTTGATATAAACCATCAAGCGATATAAAATCCGTCGCCAACCTACCGGAATTGTACATTATGTTTTCATATCCATGAAAGGACAAATTGTTTTTTACAAATCCCAATAAAAATATTGAAATAAATAGCAAATACAAAAATATTATTATTCTGATATCATTGACAGGGTATACCAAATTCACAGATTTAATGGTTACATTAAACATTCTTAGAATTCCTACATAAAGCATTCCTACAATTCCTGCAGTAAATCCCATATTGTATAAGTTATAACCTTGATGAAATCTAAGAAAAGTTCCCGAAAGTGGTACCATTATCATTCCTATACTTATTCCAACAAGATAACTTATTATTATCGAATGCACAGGGGATAGGCTAGAATTGAATGCTATTTCACTAATTAAAGGTCCCAATGCACTCCCAAATAATGCAGGAAGTATGACGGATGCTCTTGACGTGTTTTCTATTTTTGCATATATCAACACTCCAATAGTTATTGGAATTGTGTTGAAAATATTTTTGCCGAAAAAAGCAAACCCAGTCATCGTGAAGATAGCCGCAACTCCTGGACCGGAAATAACAACCTTAAAATTATGTGATAGAAGAGTTGACAATAAACAAATTAAACCGGCATTAAAAAACGCAGCTCCAATGTTTGCCAAATACATATAGTCAGTAATTAAAGTACAAGGACTTTTAATTATAGTTATCAAACCGTTAAAAATTTCTGTGGGAGAATTAAACAAAAACGCTACTGCCATCAAAAGTACAGCTAATGTGTAAAGAAGTTTATAAATTCCATTTGAGTGAAAAACTTTTTCTTTCTCTTTCATAAGACCTCCATTTATAATTTAGTATATTTTATTATAAAGAAGTACAATTTTCAACAAAAAAGGAGCGATAATAATATATCACTCCATAAAAATTAATTAGGCTTATTTAATAGTCTGTTTTTTAATTCTTGTTCCATTGCCATTAATTCTTGTTTTGCTTTAAGTCTATTTTCATGACCTTCGATTTGAATATTACGGACTTCATCTAATGCACTGATGAGTTGTTCGTTTGTGTGTCTAATTGTTTCCACATCGACGATTCCTCTTTCAGTTGCTTTTGCAGTTTCAATAGTGCTCATCTTCAATGTGTCAGCGTTTTTACGTAACAAATCATTAGTCAAATCAGTAACTTTCTTTTGAGCTTCTGCAGCTTGAGAGTTATGGTAAACGCCTAATGATAAAACCATTTGGTTTTTCCAAATTGGAATTGTATTGACTATTGTGGATTGAATTTTTTCAACCATGACAGCATTTGAAGATTGAACCATTCTTATTTGTGGAGCCATTTGTAAACTTACCATTCTTGTAAGTTCAAGATCGTGAAGTTTCTTTTCAAATCTGGTAGCTAAATCTCTCAAATCATTTGCTTTTTGTGCAGTGATTGAGTTAGGAGAATTTTCAGCTTCTTTGAGCATATTAGGAAGTTCTTCATTTCTTACTTGATCTAATTTCTTTTGTCCAGCAAGAATGTACATACTCAATTCCTTGAAGTATTGTTCGTTTAGCTTGTACATTTGGTCTAATAATGAAATATCTTTCATCAATGTTATTTGATGATTTTCTAAAATTTTTGAAATTTCATCTACATTTTTTTCAGCCTTTTCGTAGTTTGCTCTCAATGCAGTAATTTTATTGGCACCTTTTTTGAAAAATCCAAACACACCTTTATCTTCAGTTTCATCAAATGATTTTAATTCTGTAACTACGGAAGATAAAAGATTTCCAACTTCTCCCAAATCTTTTGTCTTTACTGAATTTAATGTTTTTTCAGAGAAACTAGCAATTTTCTTTTGTGCACCAACTCCGTATTGTAAAACTATGTTGGAATTAGATAAATCAATTTGTTTAACAAATTCATCAACTGTTTTTTGCTCCTCAGGAGTAAGGTTAACTTTTTGTTCAAATTCAGGGTAAAAAACTTCATCTTCTTTTACTTCATCAAGCGTAGGTTCTTCTACATCTAAAGTCAATTTTATAGGTTTATCTTCCATTATTCAGCACCTCTCTTAAACATAGTATTTTTCTCAATCAATCCATCTTGTGACAACAAAGTATTCATAACTTCTATTTCTGAGTTAATATTCAAAATATCATCGCTATATAAATCAGTTAATAACTTTGAAAAAGCTTTATTGATATTTTGAATAGCATTTTTAATATCGTTTTTCGATTTTTCTACACTTATTATATCGTTCTTTTCGTTCTCAAATTGAATGTAGTTTTTCACCAAATTTATAGCAGTTGGCGTGTAGTAATCCACGAATTTGTTAAGACCATTGACATCAGAATTGTCGTTTTGAATTTGATTATTTATCGACACTAACAAATCTTTTAATTTAATGACATCTTGTTTGAAATCAAAATCCTTAATAGATGTGATTAAATTTTCAGTTATCGTTATATAATTAGTAATATCTCTGTTAGATTCAATCTCTTTTTGGTTTTCTTCTGATTTGCTTTCATCTAAATAATGAGCTTTGTAAGCATCGTAGCTTGTCCTATCCAATAAAAACAAATGACCATTCTCCACGACACGAGCTTGTGGGAAGTATCTTTTGTTTATGAAATAAATTAGCTCCTTGCTGCATTTTTCCACTGGTAGATTAACGGCTGATGCAAAATCTTCTACGCTCAAAATTTTGTTGTCTGCAATTTCTGTTTTGTATCTTAAAAATCGTTGTAATTTTGATGCGTGTATGTGTGACAAAAATCCCACAAAACCAAATCCCAGAGCTGTCATAACTCCAGCAACCATATCAGCAAAGTCATGATTAAGCGATACGGTTGAACCAAACAAAGTCATAGCACCTATAGCATAACTTATGTTTCTTAATGCAAAATAGTTTTTTGGATTAATCTTTTTTTGGGTTACTAATTTTGGGTCTTTATTTGCTAAGTAATTTTGTTGTTTAGGTTTTGGTTTTATATTAAATGTATTCATAACGACATTTAGACCGTTTTTTGATAAATCCAATGCCATATCAATTGATTTTTCTATAATTTCACCAACTTTTGAAAAATCATTGTCACTTATAGCGCTATCTATATATTCTTCTAATTTGTTTTTCTTCATTTCACACCTTCCTAATACTATTGTACCATATATAGTAGTTAAAATTAAATGAATTTATTTTACAAAAATTCAAATTATTTTTTAAATTTTGCTTTGACTTTTAAATATTTTCAATTCAGTTTATAATAGTATTAGATTTTCAAAATAAAATACAGGAGGATATATGGAAGAAATAAGTGCAGGTGGGGTTGTTATCAATAATGGTAATGTTGCTGTGCTTAAAAAGTTCCGTGGTGAATGGGTTCTTCCTAAAGGTAGGGTAGAGAAAGGAGAAAGTTTAGAAGAAACTGCAATTAGAGAAGTTTTTGAAGAATCGGGACTAAGAGCTGAGATTGTTAAGTATATTGGATATGTAAAATACAAATACAGACACATGGACGGCACAAAAGTTCTTAAAACAGTTCACTATTTTTATATGGTAACGAAAGATAATAATATTATCCCACAAAGAGAAGAAGGCTTTGCAGAAGGAGATTTTATGAATCTTGACAAAGCTTTGAGATATGTGCGTCATAGCGCAGAAAAAAATATGATAAAAACAGCTAAATCATTTATAGAAAAAAGGTAAAGATATGAGCTTTTCATCTGATATTAAAACTGAAATAATAAGTAATCTTGATGATTACGACGTTTTGGCAATGCTATCAGCTTTTACTAAGACAATCGGAACTTTAAATTACAATTCATTGGGTGTAAAGATTACTTTAAAGACAGAAAGTAATCCAGTTGCAAGATTAATATTTTCTAATTTGAAAAAACTTTACAATTATGAATGTGATATGAAAGTTATTCACAACAACAATCTTAGAAAGAAAAACATCTACGAAATATTGATTGATGACAAGATATCGAAACAATTTTGTGAAGATACGCATACTTCAACAAGTCCATTTGACTTTGATTTAGGAATTGATGAAGAAATCATCAACTCTAATATTAAAAAAATTAGTTTTCTACAAGGAGCTTTTTTGGGGACAGGTTTCTGTTACGACCCATCAAAAATGTATCATTTAGAGATGATTTTCAAGCAAGAAAATGTTGGTAGCCAAGTAAAAGATTTGCTTCATAATTTTGGAATAAAATCCTCTATTTTTGAGAGAAATGAAAATTATGTATTGTATATAAAAGAAGCTGAAGCCATTTCTGATTTTTTGAGCTTAACAAAGGCTTATAATAGCGTCTTAAAACTTGAAAATGTCAGAGCATTCAAGGATATCAAAAATAATGTAAACCGAAGATTTAATTTTGAAACGGCAAATTTGAATAAAACTGTGGATGCTGCTTTGAAACAAAAGCTTATTATTGAAAAAATTGAAAACACGATTGGTCTTGAATCGCTAGACCCATTATTGTTGGAACTAGCTTATGCCAGAATAGAAAACCCAGATGTTTCACTAAAAGAATTAGGAGAAATGATGACTCCCAAGATTTCAAAATCTGGAGTTAGTTACAGACTTAATAAACTAAAAAAAATTGCTGATGATTTATAATTGTCAGCAATTTTTCTTTTAAAATAAGCTAACTTATTATAAAATAAGGCTAAAGGAGTTTGAAATGATAGATACGTTTACGCATTTACATGTTCATACAGAATACAGTTTACTAGATGGATTTTCTCCAATCGAAAAACTTTTGGATAAAGTTGAAGAATTACAAATGAAATCCATCGCTATTACTGATCACGGTAGTATGTTTGGAACAGTAAAGTTTTATAAGGAATGCAAAAAAAGAAATATAAAACCTATTATTGGTTGTGAAATCTACACTACTAATAAGGATCATAAAATCAAAAATCCAGAAAATAAATTCTACAATCATTTAGTTCTTTTAGCCAAGAATCAAACGGGTTATTCTAATTTGATGAAAATCGTGTCTCTTGGATATGTTGAAGGCTTTTATTATAAACCAAGAGTGGACAAGGATACTTTGAGAAAATATTCTGAGGGAATTATTGCTTTGTCTGCGTGTTTGAAAGGAGAAGTACAAGAATCTCTGATTAGATATGGATACGACAAGGCAAAAGATGTCGCAAAGGAATTAAAAGATATTTACGGAGAAGATTTTTACTTAGAATTACAAAACCATTCGTCACGAGAAGATATGGTTGTTATGGAAAATATTCCGAAAATAGCAAATGAATTAGACATTGGTCTTGTGTGTACTAATGATGTTCATTATATTGAAAAAGAAGATTATAAAATACACAATATTTTGATCTGTCTTCAAACGGGAAAAACTATTGAAGAAGAAAATAAAATGAGCTACATTCCAGGAGAATTTTTCTTAAGAAGTGAAGAACAAATGAGAGATTTGTTCAAAGATTATCCGGAAGCAATTGAAAACACTAAAAAAATTGCAGAAATGTGTAACGTAGAACTTGAATTTGGTAATCTTCATCTGCCTTATTTTGCGATTCCAGATGGCTTTACAAACAGTAGCTATCTGAAAAAACTCGTCTTTGATGGATTAGAAAAAAGATTTGCAAATGATGACAGATTAGAAGAAGCGAAAGAAAGATGCGAATATGAACTATCTGTAATTGAAAAGATGGGGTATGTCGATTACTTTTTAATCGTTTGGGATTTTATTAGATTTGCAAAATCACAAGATATTCCCGTTGGACCTGGACGTGGTTCTGCGGCGGGAAGTATTATAAGTTATTGCTTAGAAATTACAGATATCAATCCACTAGATTACAATTTAATTTTCGAAAGATTTTTGAACCCTGAACGTGTTTCTATGCCAGATATAGATATAGATTTTTGTTATGAAAGAAGAGAAGAGGTAATAGATTACGTCGTAAATAAGTACGGCGAAGATAAGGTTGCTCAGATTGTAACATTTGGAACTATGGCAGCTAGAAATGCGATTAGAGATGTCGGAAGAGTTCTTGCTATGGATTTTAAAACTGTAGACGACACGGCTAAGAAAGTTCCTAATCTTTTGAATATTAATATAGACAAATCTCTTGAGATTTCTCCAGAATTTAGAAAAGCTTATGAAGAAAACCGTGATGTAAAAAAACTAGTAGACGTTGCACGAAGAGTTGAAGGAATGCCACGTCACACATCAACTCATGCTGCAGGTGTGGTTATTTCCAAGCTTCCAATTATGGAATACGTTCCGTTGGCAATTAACAAAGATGCAGTAATTACACAGTTCAATATGACAGAACTTGAGGAACTTGGTCTGTTGAAGATGGACTTTTTGGGTCTTAGAACTTTAACTGTAATAAGTGACTGCATGAAATATATCAAGAAAAATAAAGACATAGATGTAAGTTTTGAAGATATGGACGAAAATGATCCGAAAGTTTTGTCGATGTTTACTGTTGCACAAACTTTGGGAATATTTCAATTTGAATCTCAAGGCATGAGAAACTTTTTAAAAGAGTTGAAACCAACTAAATTTGATGATTTGATAGCTGCTAATGCTTTGTTTAGACCTGGTCCAATGAATGAAATTCCAACTTATATTCACAACAAACACAACGAAGAAGATGTTGAATATTTATCTCCATTACTTGAAGATATTTTGAAACCTACTTATGGTACGATTGTCTACCAAGAACAAGTTATGCAAATTGTACAAAAAATTGCGGGATTTAGCTTGGGCGAAGCGGACAATTTGAGACGTGCGATGAGTAAGAAAAAAATGAAAGTAATGGAAGATGGTAGGAAAGAATTTATCTTTGGAAAAGAAGATGAAGATGGCAATATTCTGATTGAGGGAGCAATTAGAAGAGGTGTTGAAGAAGATGTTGCAAATAAAATCTACGACTTAATGATAGATTTTGCAAAGTATGCCTTCAACAAATCTCACTCTGCAGCTTATTCATTAGTTGCAATGAGAACTGCTTGGCTAAAATATTATTATCCAGTCGAATTCTTAGCTGCGCTTATATCTTCAGTTATGGGTAATACTTCACAACTTTCATTGTATATTGAAGAAGCAAGAAGACTTGACATAAAAATTGAGGCACCTGATATCAATTACAGTCTGGATAAGTTTGATGTTAAAGATAATTCTATAATTTATGGATTGAAAGCTATAAAAAATGTAGGAACGAACTTAATCGATCAGACAATTATTTCAAGAAATGAAAATGGTAAATTCAAAAGTTTCAGAGATTTTGTAGAAAGAATTTACGCAAAGGACAAATCAGCCATAAATAAAAGATCTATTGAATCGTTAATAAAAGCTGGAGCATTTACATCTCTAGGGGAAACTAGAGCGACACTAATGCTTCAATACCAATCCATCATTGACTCAGTTCAGTCGGGATTAAAAAACAACGTTCCAGGTCAATCTAATTTGTTTGATATGTTTGAGTCAAACGCTGACGATGATCGTGACGATTTCACTAGAAGAGAAGAGTTCGACAAATCAGAACTTTTGAGAATGGAAAAAGAAGTATTGGGTATATATTTATCAGACCATCCTTTAAGGGCGTATTCAAATATTATAGGAAAATATTCTAATTTTTCTACAGGAGATTTGGAAGATGATGCCTACAATGAAAAAAACTTCGACGGGAAAAGAGTCAAAGTCGTAGGAATTGTTGAATCAATTAATAAAAAATTTACAAAAAACCAAAAAATAATGGAATTTGTGAAATTTGAGGATTTGTATGGAACTATGGAGTTAATAGTTTTTCCACAAAAGTACGAACAATATTCCGATATTTTAAATGAGGATGAGATTTTAATTGTAACCGGTAGACTTAATATTATTGAAGGAGAAGATCCAAAAATTTTGGTAGATAACATTCAAAGTATAAAATCTATTTCAAGCGTTGAAAAACTAGATGAAACAGAACCAAAACTATTTTTACGAATTACAAAAAATATGCCAAGTTATATCTTGGATAAGGTCAAACCAATACTACTTAATAGCAAAGGGAATACTCAATCAAATATATTTTTTGAAGAAAAAAAACAAAACTACTTGCTAGGCAATGAATTTAGAATTTCTTGTGAAGATAATACTATCGATGAATTAGTTTCATTACTAGGAAGAGAAAATGTAGTTTTAAAATAGAGGGTAAATATGAAAACAATAGCAATACTAACAAGTGGTGGCGATGCACCAGGCATGAATGCGTGTATTCGTTCAATAGCTAGAACTTGTATATACAATGGAATAAGAGTAATGGGAATAAGGTCTGGATATGACGGACTTATGAACGGAAATATTTACGAGATGAATGTGTCGTCCGTTGCAGATATTATTCACAGAGGCGGAACTATCTTAGGTTCAGCAAGGTGTAATGAATTTAAAACAGAAGAAGGTCAAAAAAAAGGCGCCCAAATCTTAAAAGATTTTGGAATAGATGGACTTGTCGTTCTAGGTGGAGATGGTTCATTCAAAGGGGCAAGTGCACTTAGTAAAATAGGAATCTCCACGATCGGAATTCCTTGTACGATTGATAATGACATGGGATACACTGATTATACAATTGGATTTTTTACGGCTGTTGAAACTGTAAGTGATGCTATATCGAAGTTAAGAGATACATCCTCAAGCCATGGTCGAGCAAACATAATCGAAGTTATGGGAAGAAACTGTGGAGATATTGCATTATACTCAGGAGTAGCATCGGGAGCGGAATCAATCCTAGTTCCTGAAGTAGAATTAAATATAGATGAAGTTACAGAAAAAATCGAACGAGGAAGGAAAAGGGGAAAACTACATCATTTAATTATGCTTGCTGAAGGAGTAGGTGGAGCTTACGATATTAAAAATATGATTGAAGAAAAAACAGGCGTTGAAACGAAAGTTACAATATTAGGTCACGTTCAACGTGGAGGTACACCTTGTACTTTTGATAGATTAATGGCAACTCAGATGGGAAATTTGGCAGTAAAATTAATCATGGAAGAAAAAACAGGATTAGCAATTGCTATGAAAGATAACAAGATAATCACAGTGCCAATAGATGAAGCAGTAGCAACAAAAAGAAAATTCAGAGAAGATTTGTATGAAATATCTAAGGAAATCTCAATATAGAGAGGAGTAAATATGCTAAAGAAAACTAAAATAGTCTGTACTATAGGTCCCGCATCAGACTCTGTGGAGACTTTAAAAACATTGATGCAAAGTGGAATGAACGTGTGTAGGTTGAACTTTTCACATGGAAGTCATGAAGAACATTTACAAAGAATAAAAAACATAAAACAAGCAAGAGAAGAATTGGATATGCCAATAGCTATAATGTTGGATACAAAAGGTCCCGAAATTAGATTGGGAGATTTTGGAGTTGATCAAGTTCAACTTTCAATTGGTGATCAATTCACATTAACTACAAGAGATGTAACTGGAGATCAAAATATCTGCTCTGTGAGCTACAAAGGACTTCCAGATGATTTGGATATCGGGAAAAAAGTATTGATAGATGATGGATTAGTTGAATTAGAAGTTGTAGAAATCAAAGATACAGATGTGATTTGCAAAGTCAACAACTACGGTATTTTGAAGAGCAAAAAAGGAGTCAATATTCCTAATTCAAAAGTAAAATTACCAGCAATCACTGAAAAAGATATTTCAGATATAAAATTTGAAATTGAAAATGGAATTGATTATATAGCTGCATCTTTTATCAGAAAATCACAAGACGTATTAGATATAAGAAAAATTTTAGAAGAAAATAACGGAAACGACATAAAAATAATTTCTAAAATTGAATCACAAGAAGGCGTGGATAATTTGGACGAAATAATCAACACTTCTGACGGAATAATGGTTGCAAGAGGAGATTTAGGCGTAGAAATCCAAACTGAAATCATGCCTATAGTTCAAAAAGAAATAATCAAGAAAACTTCATTAGCTGGAAAACCAGTTATTACTGCTACACAAATGTTGGACTCTATGATTAGAAATCCAAGACCAACAAGGGCAGAAGTTACAGATGTAGCGAATGCTATTTTGGACGGTAGCGATGCGGTTATGCTTTCTGGAGAGACAGCAGCAGGGAATTATCCAGTAAATGCTGTAAAAGTAATGAACGATATAGCAATTAATACTGAAAATTCTGAAGAATTTAAAGAAGCTGCAAACAAAAGATTGAAATGGTTGGACATTACAACTACGAATGCAATAAGTATTGCAACTAGAAGTATTAGTGAACAACTTGGAGCAAATGCAATTGTAGTTGCTACAACTTCTGGTTCAACAGCTAGAAATGTTTCGAAATATCGTCCATTATCTCCAATAGTTGCAGCAACTACATCAGAAGGAGTAATGAGAAAACTATCCTTGATTTGGGGGGTTCATCCAGTTCTTAGTGAATTGAGCGAAAATACTGATGAAGTAATCGATAGATCTATTTCTGCAGGAATTAAAAAAGATTTGGTTCACGAAGGAGATTTAATTATAATTACTGCGGGACTTCCGGTTGGAGTTTCTGGAACTACAAACTTATTAAAAGTTCACACAATTGGAGATATTTTGATTGAAGGAACAGGAATTGGTAAAAAATCTGTCACTGCAAAAGCAAGAGTTGCCAAAGGAGTAGAAGATTTGGCTTCTAAATTTGAAGATGGCAATGCAATTGTATTGTACAGTTTGGAAAGAGAATTCGTTCCATACATTCAAAAAGCTTCTGCAATTATTGTAGAAGAAGGTGGACTAACATCACCTGCTGCAATAGTTGGTCTGCATTTGGGAATTCCAACGATTGTAGGATGTGAAGATGCTGTAAGTAAAATCAAAGATCAAGAAATCTTGACTATTGATCCAATAGCTGGGTTAGTTTATCGCGGAGCAGCCAAGATTTTATAACAGTAATGTGGTACAATAAACTTAGAGGTAGAAAATGAAAGCTGTAATTTTTGATATGGACGGCGTAATAATCGATAGCGAAGTAGTTTATATTGATTTTTTCAAAAAAGTACTTGAAGATTTTGACGTCGAAATATCTGAAGAAAATTTGTTTTCTCTTGCTGGTTTAAGTCAACAAAAAACTGATGAATTTTTAGAATCAAAACTTCACAGAAAACCTGAAGAAGTATATAGTTTGATGAAAAAATACATCGAAGGTGATAAAATAAACTACAGTTCTATAGTAATGGATGGTTTCTATCCATTACTAAAAGAGCTAAAACGAAAAAACTTCAAACTTGCATTAGCATCTTCATCACCAAAAAACACTATTAACATTGTTTTAGATGAATTAGATATTAAAGATGAATTTGATGCGATAATTAGTGGTGAAGATTTTGTAGAATCAAAGCCAAATCCTGAAATTTACATTAAGACATGTGAGATTTTAGGAGTAAGGCCACAGGATGCAGTTGCAATTGAAGATTCAGATTACGGTATTGAATCTGCGAAAAACGCAGGATTGACAGTAATTGCCAGAAGGGAAGATAGATTTAATTTTAAACAAGACAAAGCTGATTTTATTGTCGATAATTTGCAAGATATTAAACTTATATTGGAAAAATTTGAAAAAGAAAAAAATGGCGTTTACAAAATCAAAAGAAAGTCAAAGGAATTTGTAAAAGCGATGTTTTTTATCGACAGAGATTCGTTTAATGATGATATAGAAGATTGTGATATTTATTGTTTATATCGAAATGATAAAATGAAGTCTGCAATCATTAAAAAACATGATAAAATAATATATAAGAATGTAGAATCAGATTTGGATTATAAATTAATACTAGAAGAAATAGAAAATAAGGAAATAGATGAGATTAGATAAATTTTTAAAAAATTCAAGGATTATAAAAAGAAGAACTGTAGCCAAGACTGCTTGTGAATCCCAAAGAGTGAAAATCAACGAAAAAATCGCTAAACCTGGAGACAACGTAAAAGTTGGAGATATAATTGAAATAAGTTTTGCTCAATCGGTTTTGAAGGCAAAGGTTACAGAATTAATAGATAATCCTAAGAAAGACGATGCAGATAAAATGTTTGAAACTTTAGGAGATTAAAATGAATGCCAGGGAAAATCAGATAAGAAAAAGAAGAAAAAACGTTAATAAATTTAGAATAATTGTTTCAGCGATAACTATTTTTGCTTGTGTTACTTTGTTATTTACAATTTTTAAGCAACAAATTCAAATCAGAAACATAAATAATGTTAAGTTGGAACAACAAACAAAGAAAGCTGAACTTGAAAAAGAAATAGTAAAATTATCTGACGATTCCAAAAATTTGGACAATCCTCAATTGATTGAAAAATACGCTAGGGAGAAATTAGGAATGGTAAAACCTAATGAAGTTTTGATCAAGGATGAAAAGGAAAAACCAAAAAAAGATACTAACTTCACTCCATCACCAACTTTCGATAAGGAGTCTGATAAATAATTATTGACACCGTTTTTTTAGTAGTATATACTGGTATATAGTATTATATTAGGAGGAAGATATTGCGTATGTCTATATCAGTGGGCGATATTGTTGAAGGTAAAGTAACAGGTGTTACTAAATTTGGTGCATTTGTAGAATGCGAAGATGGAACCAAAGGTTTGGTTCATATTTCACAAATTTCTAATGACTACATAGAAAAAGTTGAAGATGTGTTAAAAGTTAATGATGTAGTTAAATGCAAAGTTATGAGCATTGAAGATAATAAGGTTAGCTTTTCAATAAAGGAATGTCTTCCGAAAAAAGAACACAAAAAAGAATTTTCTAAGAAAACTTATTCAGATGATGATAAGAATTCAAACAAAGAATCTTCTAAAGAATCAACTTTTGATGATTTACTTTCAAAATTTATGAAAGAAAGCAATGAAAGATTAGATTCCATCAGACAAAGAGAAAATAAAAAGTTTTCAAAGAAAAAAAAGTATAATTAGGAGTAACGCCGCAGTTTAATGCGGCTTTTTTATTAGTATGGATTTGATACGCAAAATAAAAAACACTATTATAAGAGAAAATTTAATAGAAAAAAACGATAAAATTTTGATAGGATTATCAGGTGGAGCAGATTCAGTGTTTTTGTTCAATGTTTTATATCAACTAAAAGATGATTTGGATTTTGAAATAAAAACATGCCACATTAATCATTCATACAGAGATACAGCAATTAGGGATGAAAATTTTTCAAGGGAAATATCCGAAGAAAAAAATATACAATTTTTTTCGAAAAAAGTAGATATGAAACAATTTTCCCTAGATAATTCTATAAGTTTGGAGGACAGCGGTAGAATTTTAAGATATAATTGCTTCAACGAAATCTTGGAATCAGAAAAACTTAATAAGATTGCTGTAGCTCATCATTTGGACGATCAAGTGGAGACTTTCTTCTTACATTTATTTAGGGGAAGTGGAATTGATGGATTGTGTGGAATACAATATCGAAACAAAGATATAATAAGACCACTATTGGATGTATCAAAAAGTGAAATCCTTACTTATCTTGATGAAAATAATATTGAATATGTAACTGATGAGACAAATTTCGTGGCTGATGTCCAAAGAAATAAGATTCGACTTGAAATGTTGCCTTATATTCAAGAAAACTTCAACTGTTCTATAAATGAATCCATATATAGAACTATAAATATTTTAAAAGATTCCAAAGAAATAATTGACGATGTTACGATATTAAAATACGAAAAATTAGTCAATCAAAAATACAGTGAATATTCTATATATGTTGATTTGTTCAGAAAAGAAAAAACATCTGTTAAAAGAAACATAATCAGAAAACTTTTAATTGAATTAAATGGTTCTAACCAAGACATTAGAATGGTATATATAGACGATATTATAGAATTATTTGATTTAAAAAATGGTAGCGAATATGTATTTAAAGACTACAGTTTTTTCAAAAGTTATGATAAAGTAATAATTAGGAAAAATCTAAACAATAAAAAAAGTCAAAGTGTAAAATTTGAACTTGGGAAAATTAATTTTGGAGACTTCAAGATTAATAGCTACTTAACAAAAGATACTAATGTAAAACCTTCAAGAAATAAAATGGTGTTTGATTCTGAAATTCTATCGCATAATCTTATTTTAAGAAAAAGAAAAAATGGAGATAGAATCAAATTAAAAGGATTTACAAAGAAAATTAAAGATGTATTTATTGATAATAAAGTTTTACAGATTGAACGCGATAATTATCCTATTTTGAGCGATGAAGAAAATGTGTATGCTATTTTGTCGTTGAAAAGATCAAATTTGTACATGAAAAATTCTAACAGTAAAGAAGTTTTAGTTATAGAGGTGACTTATGAAAAGTAATTTATGTGATGCAGTCGAAAAGGTATTAATAACAAAATCAGAAATCGACAAAAGAATTGAAGAATTAGGAAAAGAAATCACTGAAGAATACAAAGATAAGGGAGAGCTTATTGTAGTTGGTATTCTAAGAGGTGCAGCGATGTTTATGAGTAATTTAGCATTAAATATAGACCTTGAAGTTGGAATAGATTTCATGGCAGTATCAAGTTATGGACATTCTTCAGAATCTAGTGGAACTGTAAGAATCATCAAAGATTTAGAAGAAGATATTGCCGGAAAAAATATCCTTATAGTTGAAGATATTGTGGACAGTGGCCGCACATTAAATTACTTAGTTCGAAACTTGATGGATAGAAAAGCAAAATCGGTTAAAATAGCAACTCTTCTTGACAAACCTGAAAGAAGAACTAATGAAGTTGAGGTTCAATTCAAAGGATTCACTGTGCCAAATGAGTTTATAGTTGGTTACGGATTGGATTTTGCTCAACAATTTAGAAATATTGAAGATATTTGCGTATTGAAAAAATCTTTTTATGAAAAGGAGATTTAATGAAAAAGGTAACTAAAAGTTTAGCGATTTACCTTGTTCCAATTATTTTAATAGCTTTTTTCGTGACTATGACTCAAAACAATACATTGAGCACAAAATATTTTACTGTCAATGAAATGATTGTAAACGTCAAGAAAGATAATGTTAAAGAAATTGTGGCAAGAGGAAACGATATAAAAGGCGTACTAAAAGATAGCAAGGGCACTCCTTTCAGAATGTATATGCCATCAGAAATGTGGGAAGTTTTTTATAATAATTATCTGAAAGAATCTGTTGAAAATAATAAGATAGTCTTGAAGACGGAAAAAGATCCTGGCAAACCATGGTATGTGGATATAATGCCAACGATATTAATTATAGTTGGACTTGGAATAATTTGGTTTATGTTTATGAATCAAACACAAAACTCTGGAAACTCTAAGGCGATGAATTTTGGAAAATCAAAAGCAAAACTCAACCAAGATTCCAAAGAAAAAGTTGTGTTTGCCGATGTAGCGGGATTAAAAGAAGAAAAAGAAGAATTGATGGAAATAGTAGATTTTCTGAAAAATCCTTCTAAGTATATCGATATTGGCGCGAGAATTCCTAAGGGAGTTTTGTTAGTAGGTCCTCCAGGAACAGGTAAAACATATTTATCAAGAGCAGTTGCAGGAGAAGCTAAGGTTCCATTTTTCAGTATTTCTGGTTCTGATTTTGTCGAAATGTTTGTTGGTGTCGGTGCATCAAGAGTTCGTGATTTGTTTGAACAAGCTAAGAAAAACGCTCCTTGCATCATTTTCATCGACGAAATTGATGCAGTAGGTAGAAAAAGAGGAGCAGGACTTGGCGGTGGCCATGACGAAAGAGAACAAACGTTGAATCAATTATTAGTTGAAATGGATGGTTTTGGAAAAAATGAGGGCGTAATTGTAATGAGCGCTACTAATAGACCTGATATTTTGGACAAGGCATTATTGAGACCTGGAAGATTCGACAGAACTATTTATGTAGGACTTCCGGACGTTAGAGAAAGATTAGAAATATTAAAAGTTCACACTAAAAACAAAAAACTTAAAGCAGATGTGGATTTGGAAAATATTGCAAAAACAACTACAGGTTTTTCTCCAGCTGATTTGGAAAACTTGTGCAATGAAGCGGCACTTCTTGCAGCAAGAGATAATGAAGCAGAAATTTCAAATGAAGTATTCAAAGAAGCATCCATAAAAGTTGTTGCAGGTCCGGAAAAGAAATCACAAGTTGTAATCGAAAAAGAACGTGTGCTTACTGCTTATCATGAATCTGGACATGCGATAGTATCTGGATTTTTGGAAGATAATGACAAAGTTCACATGATTACAATTATTCCTAGGGGAAGAGCTGGAGGATTTACAGCATATCTTCCACAAGAAGATGCGAAGTTTATGACTAAAAGACAAATGCAACACAAATTGATTTCGTTACTAGGTGGACGTGCAGCAGAAGAAGTTGTGCTTGACGATATTTCCACTGGAGCAAGTAACGACATTGAAAGAGCAACGAAAATCGCACATGCAATGGTAACAAAATACGGTATGAGTAAGAGATTGGGACCTATGATGTACGGTGGAGATGACGCTGAAGTATTTTTAGGTGAAGAGCTTGGTAAGAACAAACAATATTCTGACAAGATTGCTTATGAAATTGATTCTGAAATGAGAGAACTAATCGACGAAGCATACAATAAAGCTTTGAATATTCTAAATGAAAACATCGATTTGTTGCATGCTTTGGCAAACAGACTTTTGGAAAAAGAGACTATTGGACAAGAAGAATTCGAAGCTATATTTGACAAATACACTAAGACTAAAATTCACGAAAATGAACCTAAAGAATTAGTTGACGTCAGAAAAAAAGACGAAGAAATAGAAAACAACATAGATAATCAGGAGAAATAATGAACGCACAAAATATTATTAATGTGATGTATATTTTGATTTTGCTTTTTGGATTAAAGCAAATGTACAATGTATACAAAGTCAAAAAAAATATTGGTAGAGTTATCAAAAACTTTAACCAAAGAAAAAGAGTGTTGATGATGGTTGCATCATACTCAATCGTAATATTGGGATTACTATATCTTTATCAACAAAAAACATGGTTCCCATTAATTTATATACTACTTGGTGTTATATTCATTTATTTAACATTTGAAAAAATCTCATTCACAGATAAAGGAATTTATTTCAATGGATTTTTGGCTGAATATGAAGATATTAAACAATGGAAATATTCCAAAGACAAGAGATTTTTGGAATTAACTTTGAAAAATTCCAAAGCTACTAATAAACTTATTCCTATCAATCCAAGTGATGCTTCTGAAATGCAAGTAATCATAAAAAAGAATAAGAAAAAACAATAAAATACTTGACAACAAAACTGTGATTAAATATAATAAAAAAACAACTATTTTTGTTTTTCATAAATTGGCTTTCTTTGATTGCCAATTTTTTTTATTTTAATACATGGAGGAATTATGGATACAAACAAAATTTTTGGGATTGACACTTTTGATAAAAAACAAATGAAAGATTCATTACCATTTCCGATTTATCAAAAATGGAAAAATGCAGTTAGAAAAGAAGACTTACTTGATATTGAAACAGCAGAAATAATTGCGCATGCGATGAAAAAATGGGCGATTGAAAGAGGAGCCACTCATTTTTGTCATTGGTTTCAACCGTTAAATGGATTAACAGCAAAAAAACACGATTCATTTTTGGATAGAGGAGACGATAATACTCCAATTAATAGATTTTCAGCAAAAGAATTAATTAAAGGAGAACCAGATGCTTCATCATTTCCTACAGGATCAATCAGATCAACATTTGAAGCAAGAGGTTATACTTATTGGGACTGTACATCTAACACTTTTATAGTAGACAACATAATGTATATACCATCAATTTTTGTATCTTATGATGGGACTACACTAGACAAAAAATTGCCACTACTTAAAAGCTTGGATTATTTGTCAGATTACGCTACAAAACTTTACAATGAAATTTCTGATGAACACTGCTACAGAATGAAAGTCAAAATCGGGTTAGAACAAGAATTCTTCTTAATAGATGAAAATGCCTACAAACAACGTATTGATTTGATTAACACAGGAAGAACTCTTTTAGGAGCGCAAGCACCAAAATCACAAGAACTTACTGACCATTATTTCGGTTCAATTCCACAAAGAGTTGAAGCATTCTACAAAGATGTTGACGAAAAATTATTCAGGCTTGGAATATACGCAAAGACAGAACACAACGAAGTTGCTCCAAACCAATTCGAAGTAGCGATTCTTTTTGAAAATGCGAATATTTCCGTAGATGATAACCATTTAGTTATGGAAATACTTAAAACTACTGCGAGAAAACATCATTTAGTTTGCTTATTGCACGAAAAACCATTCAAAGGTGTAAATGGATCCGGTAAACACAACAATTATTCTTTAGTTACAAATCACGGTAGGAATGTATTCTCACCAGAAGCTGACATGGAAAATGACCTTGTGTTTTTGATATTCATAGCTTGTTTGATAGAAGCTGTAGACAAATCACAAGCGCTTTTAAGATCGGCATCATCCACTACATCCAACGATTATAGATTAGGAGGAGATGAAGCTCCACCATCAATAATTTCTATGGATTTGGGACAAGATATCGAAGAAACATTTAACTCACTTATGAATGAACAAGAAATTGTCAGAAATTATCCTGAATTTTCAATAAATAGATTTGATTACATTCCACCAAATATGACAGACAGAAATAGAACAAGTCCATTTGCCTTCAGTGGAAATAAATTTGAATTTAGAATGTTAGGTTCTTCAAACAGTGCAAGTGATGTGAACATTGTTTTGAACACAATGTATGCAAATGCAATCAAAAGAGTTTACGAAAAATGCAAATCTCAAAATGAAAATATTGAACAATTTATAAAATCAGAAGTTGTCGATATTTTGAAAAATCACAAACATATTTTATACAGACAAGACAACTACACAGAACTTTGGAGAGAAGAAGCGAAGAAGAGAGGTTTGTTGGATTTAGTTCATTATTTTGATTCTTTGTATTCCTTAATTTCAGAAGAATCTATCAAGGATTTTTGTGGTATACTAAGTGAGGAAGAATTACACGCAATCTACGATGTTGGATTGGAAGATGTAATAACAACTCATGAAATTGAAGCTAAGACTTTGATTTATATGTTGGATAAATTCGTTATTAATGCTTTCTCAAAACAACTTATTCAAAACAGCAATTTAATTGAAAAATGTGGCATTAATAGCTTGGATTCTACACAAGAAAAATTGAAAAATGGCTTGAATGAAATTATCGACAAGAGAAATAATTTGGAAGAAATGATACACAAATCTGATTTTGAATCTAAATACGAAAAGGCTAAATATTTCCAATATGAAATTAGTCCATTAATTGAAGAAATCAGAGAAGTACACGACAGTCTTGAAAAATTCGTCTACAAAGAAAATTATAGTTTGTGTGATATTCAAGACATATATTCATCATTAATATAATTATAGGAGGAGTAATGAGTAAATTTATTTTTATTACTGGAGGAGTTGTCTCTGGTATAGGTAAGGGAATTAGCGGTGCAAGTATTGGTAGAATGCTAAAAGACAGAGGAATTTCTGTATTTATGCAAAAATTTGACCCGTACTTGAACATTGACCCAGGTACTATGAGTCCTTATCAACATGGAGAAGTTTTTGTAACAAAAGACGGAGCAGAAACTGACCTAGACTTAGGCCATTATGAAAGATTTATCAATGAAGAATTAACTCAAAGATCTAACATTACTACAGGAAAAGTTTACAACGACGTTATCAAAAAAGAAAGACGTGGAGATTATAACGGTAAAACCGTACAAGTTATTCCACATATTACTGATGAAATAAAAAAAGCAGTGTACAAAGCAGCTGAAGAATCTCAAGCAGATATTGTTATAACTGAAATAGGTGGAACTGTTGGAGATATAGAATCATTGCCATTCTTAGAAGCAATCAGACAAATCCACGCTGAAAACGAAAAAGAAGACGTATTATTCATTCATACAACTTTAGTTCCAACAATTCCAGGAAGCAATGAACTAAAAACAAAACCTACACAACATTCTTACAAAGAATTGATGAGTTTGGGAATTAAAACAAATGTAATAATCCTTAGAAGTGAAGGAATAGTTACAGATGAATTAAAAGAAAAAATCTCATTATTCTGCGACGTTCCAGTTGAAGCTATTATTCAATCATTCAACGTTGATTTCATTTATGAAGTTCCGTTGAAATTCCAAGAACAAAATTTGGATAAATATATCATGAGAAAAATGAAACTTAAATCCAAAGGCGAAGAAGATGGAAAATGGAGAAAAATGATTGAAAACTACAGAAAAGCAACTGAGACTGTAAACATAGGTTTAGTTGGAAAATACACAGAACTTCACGATGCTTATCTTTCTGTAGAACAAGCATTGATAGATGCTGGATATGCAAACAATCACAAAGTAAACATTCGTTGGATTAATTCCGAAGAATTAAACAAAGACAATATCAAAGAATCATTCGAAGGATTAAATGGTATTATCGTCCCAGGTGGATTTGGTGGAAGAGGCATGGAAGGAATGGTCGAAACTTCAAAATACTGTCGTGAAAACAATATGCCATATTTCGGAATTTGTTTGGGAATGCAAATTGCAGCAATTGATATTGCTAGAAATATACTTGGTTTAGCTGATGCTAATACAGCAGAAGTTGTTGCTGATTGTAAAAATCCTGTAATAAGTTTAATGAAAGAACAAAGAGATATTGAAGATATAGGTGGAACATTAAGACTTGGTAATTATGAATGTCATTTGAAGGATAAATCATTGGCAAAAGAATTGTACGGTGACGAATTCATTCAAGAAAGACACAGACACAGATACGAATTCAACAACGACTACAGAGAACAATTTGAACAAAACAATGTCGTATTCTCAGGAATTAATGACCAATACAATTTGGTAGAAATGCTTGAAATACCACAAAATAAATTCTTCTTAGGTTGCCAATTCCACCCAGAATTCAAATCAAGACCTAACAAGATTCATCCTCTATTCGACGGATTCATTAAAGCATCCATTGAAAACAAATAAAGAAGGTGGAAGATATTTTACTTGTAATAGATATTGGAAATACTAATATTGTATTGGGTATTTTCAAAGATGATGAGTTGATTTTTGAATGGAGAATATCCACAGACTTGAGAAAAACTAGTGATGAATACGCTCTAACACTTAGACAAGCTTTGGAATATTCAAATATTAAAAAATCTGATATAAAAGAAGCTATTATTGGTTCAGTCGTACCAAATCTAATGCCAACTATACCAAAAGCAGTAAAAAAATATTTGGGAATTGAACCACTAATAGTAGATGAAAATATAAAGACGGGAATAGTTAATAAATATGCTAGTCCAAAAGAAGTCGGTGTAGACAGAATTATTAACGCAGTAAGTGCTTGTAAAAAATATTCTACTCCAGTGATTATTGTAGATATTGGAACGGCGATAACTTTTGATTATATTTCTGAAAATAAAGAATATTTGGGAGGAGCAATAGCTCCAGGGATTGCAATTTCTTCAGAAGCATTATTTATGAAGACTGCAAAACTACCAAAGATTGAAATAGAAATGCCAGATAAAGTCATTGGAGATAGTACCGTAAAAAGTATGCAATCGGGAGTTGTATTCGGATTTATCGGATTAATAGATTATATAATCGAGAAAATCCTAGAAGAAAGACACAAAACAAAAGACGAAGTTACAATAATTGCAACGGGTGGTTTTTCGTATTTGATTGCAAAACAATCCAAGTACATTACAATTATTGACAAACTAATTACTTTGGACGGCTTAAAAATTATTAACGATTTAAACAGAAATGATTAAAGAAAAATTGAACTTAAATAGTAATTTGTTTTTGGCACCATTAGCTGGAGTTACAGATATTCCATTTCGAATAATCTGTGGAGAATTGGGAGCGGGACTGTGCTTTACAGAAATGATAAGTGCCAAAGCACTTTACTATGATGATAAGAAAACAAAAAAACTTTTAGATACAGATTCAAGAGAGAACAACACATCTGTTCAAATATTTGGACACGAACCAGAAATCATTGCCTATGCTACCAGATTTCTGACTGAAAATTACAATTTCAAATCAATAGATATAAATATGGGATGTCCTGCACCGAAAATTTTCAAAAATGGTGATGGCTCAGCATTAATGGGAGATTTGAACTTAGCAGAAGATGTTATCAGAGCTTGTAAGAACAACACTGATTTGCCAGTTTCTGTAAAATTCAGACTTGGAATTGATGAAAATTCCATGAATTATATGCAACTTGGACAAATTTGTGAGAGATTGAAAGTGGATTATATTACCCTTCACGCTAGAACTAGAAAAATGTTTTATTCAGGAGAGGCTGATTGGGCACACATTAAAAGATTAGTTGAAAATGTAGACATTCCAGTATTTGGCAATGGAGATTGTTTTACAAAAGAAGACATCAGAAAAAATATGGAATATTCAAATTGTGATGGAGTTTTGTTGGCAAGAGGTGCAATGCAAAATCCATTTATTTTTAGTGATGACGAAATCAAAACTAAAGAAGAAGTTATCGACACAATCAAAAAACACATGCAATTGAAATTGGAATTTTATGAAGAAAAACGTGCGATTTTAGAAATGAGAAAACACATTCAATGGTATCTGAAAGGATTTAGAAATTCTAATAAAGTTAAGAACGAAATCAATCAATTAACAGATCTTAATGAAATATTCAAAATACTAGATGAATTTAAAAACGAATAGTTTAATCATATACTAAAAACTTGACAATTATGCCTTTTGTTATATAATTTTAGAATATATGGTTAAAATAAGGAGAATAGATTATGGCAGATAAAGAATTTTTATTAACTCAAGAAGGATTAGATCAACACAAAGAAGAACTTGAGTTTTTAAAGACTACTCGCAGAACAGAAATAGCTGAGAAAATCAAAGTTGCCAGAGGATTTGGCGACCTTTCTGAAAATGCAGAATATGATGAAGCTAAAAATGAACAAGCGCAAGTAGAAGAAAGAATTAACTATCTTGAAAACTTGCTACTATATGCAAAAGTAATTCAAGATGATGAAAATCAAAAAGACGTTGTGACAGTTGGATCAACAGTAACTTACAAAAACTTAAAGTCAAACAAAGAAATGACTTATAAAATAGTGGGAACAGCAGAATCTGATCCTTTTGCAGGTAGAATTTCAAACGAATCTCCAACTGGAAAAGCTCTGTTAAACCTAAAAGTTGGTGACACTACTACAGTTGAAACACCAGGTGGAATCGTAGAATTAAAGGTATTAACTGTAAAGAAAGGATAATAATGGAAAACTTAAACGAAATGCTACAAATTCGTAGACAAAAGTTACAAGAATTATTAGATGCAAATGAAAACCCATACGTTCATGAAAAATTTGACAATGCTAATAATACAAAAGAAATCGTAGATAACTTTGACGAATTTGACGGAAAAGAAGTTAAAATAGCCGGAAGAATTATGAGTAAAAGAGGACATGGAAAAGTTAACTTCATGGACTTACAAGATTCTGTTGGCAGAATACAATTATTTAATAAAGTAAATGAATTAGGCGAAGAAAACTACGCAAAAGTAAAAAATATGGATATTGGAGATATCGTTGGTGTTGAAGGAACAATATTCAAAACACACAGTGGGGAAGTATCCATTAGAACAAAATCTGTAGTACTTTTATCTAAATCATTGCAAATTTTACCTGAAAAATGGCACGGATTAAAAGATCCAGATTTGAGATACAGACAAAGATATGTGGATTTAATTATGAATCCAGAAATCAAAGATACTTTTGTTAAGAGATCTAGAATTATTTCAGCGATCAGAGAATTCTTGGATACAAGAGGATTCTTGGAAGTTGATACTCCAATCTTGAACACAATCGCTGGTGGAGCAAATGCTAGACCTTTTATCACTCACCATAACACTTTGGATATCGATATGTATTTACGTATCGCAAATGAATTATACCTAAAGAGATTAATCGTAGGTGGATTTGATAAAGTTTATGAAATGGGTAGAATGTTCAGAAATGAAGGAATGGATCACACTCACAACCCAGAATATACGGCAATAGAATTGTACCAAGCCTATGCTGATTACAATGATATGATGGACATCACAGAACAATTAGTTGCATTTGTTTGTGAAAAAGTTAATGGTTCTATGAAAGCACAATTTGGCGAAACAGAAATAGACTTCACACCACCATGGAAAAGAATCACAATGGTTGATGCAATAAAAGAATACGCAGACATCAACTTCGATGAAATCGAAACTGATGAACAAGCACGTGAAGTTGCCAAAGCAAACAATGTCGACATAAAAGAAAATATGTCACGTGGCGAAGTTATTAACGAATGCTTCGAACATTTCTGCGAAGAAAAATTAATTCAACCAACATTTGTATTGGGTCATCCAGTTGAAGTAAGTCCATTGGCTAAGAGAAATCCAGATGATGAAAGATACACACACAGATTTGAAGCATTTGTATGCACAAAAGAAATCGCAAACGCATTTAGTGAATTGAACAACCCAATTGACCAAAAAGAAAGATTCTTGAAACAAGTTGAAGCCAGAGAAAATGGTGACGACGAAGCTCAAATGATGGATTATGATTTCTTGAACGCATTGGAAGTAGGACTTCCACCAACAGGCGGATTGGGAATTGGTGTCGACAGACTTATAATGATGTTGACTAACAACGAATCAATCAGAGATATTATGTTGTTCCCAACAATGAAGCCAATAGGCTTAGAAAAGGCAGAAAATGGGGGTTTGTCAAAAGAAACTTACGAAACTTACGACAAACTTACGACAGAAGAAATTGACCTTTCAAAAGTGAAAGTTGAACCATTATTTGAAGATATGGTAGACTTTGAAACTTTCTCAAAATCTGATTTTAGAGTTGTAAAGGTTAAAAACTGCGAAGAAGTTCCTAAGTCAAAAAAACTTTTGAAATTTACATTAGATGATGGTTCTGAAAAAGAAAGAGTTATTTTATCTGGTATTAAGGAATATTACAGCGCAGAGAGCTTAATTGGAAAGACACTACTTGCAATTTGTAATCTTCCTCCTCGTAAGATGATGGGAATCGACTCAGAAGGTATGATTATATCTGCAATTTGTGAGTATGACGGTGAAGAAAAACTTAACTTAATAATGCTGGATGATAATATTCCAGCAGGATCAAAATTATATTAAAGGACACGCTAATTATGAAACTGGGGTTTGTTATGAATCCCAGTTTAATTTTTAGGAGTATGTATGAGATGGATAATTAGAATAATTTTATTACCGATAAGATTAGTGTTGAGTTTGCTCATAGCTTTTTTAACCTTCATATTAAGTTTGAGTACTGCGTTGTTAAGCGTAGTTTCTACTTTGATTTTTATAATTGGAATAGCTAGCATTTTTCAAGGAGACAAGCAAATTGTAATTGAAGCACTAATATTAGCATTTTTATTTAGTCCATTTGGATTACCTAAATTAGGTATATATGTTATTGGATTATTAGAATTATTAAACTATACAATAAAATCAATTTGAAGAAAAATAAATATAAGACAACCGTAGACGATAGAAAGCAATAATTCTGTCGTCTTTTTTTATTTTAAAGAGAGGAGGTAGGAATGAATTTTGATTATTTTTATAATAGGCAATCTGAGATGTATAACTTCATTAGGTTACCTATGGTATTGATGGAAGATGAGATTTTTGAGAGCATTTCTATTGAAGCTAAAGTTTTGTATTCATATATGCTTAATCGAATGGGTCTTTCATATAAAAATGGCTGGATAGATGAAGATGGAAAAGTTTTTATTTACTACACAATTGAAAGTATAAAAGATCAATTTAATTGTGCAAGTGAAAAAGCAAATAAATTAATAGCTGAGCTTGATATTAAATCAGGAATAGGACTGATTGAAAAGAAAAGACAAGGACTTGGAAAGCCTAATAGAATCTATGTTAAAGACTTTATGAGCATATTTACTAATATGGAATTAAAAAATCAAGAAGTTCGAAAAACAAAATTCCAGAAGTTCGATAATCGAAATTCAAGAGATTCGAATATCGAAAGTCAAGATTTTCGAAAATCGGAAGGTAACTATAACAATATTAGTAATAATGAGTTAAGAAATAATGATTTTAGTAATGGGCAAAAGCCTTATGGAATATATAAAAATATATTTTTGACTGATGAAGAATACAAGGACTTAGCAAATGAGTTAGGAAGCAGAATTAATGAATACATTGATAGATTGTCGTCATATATGAAAGCAAATAACAGAGAGTATCAAGACCACAAGGCAACGATAATTAATTGGTATCTTAATGATCAGGCAAAAAACATTAATGACAATTCAACAAGGAAAATGAATTACGATATAGGAGAGAGTTTATGAAGAACTTAAAAAATTTTGTATTAAGAGAAAATGATATTGAAAGAAATGGGCATATCTATTGCAAGGTATGTGGTAAAAGAGTAGATGGAGAATTAGTTGACCTTGGCTTTACAAAGTTTATTCCCATAATTAAATGTGAATGTGAAATAAAAAGAGATAAGGAAAATGAAGAAAGAGAAAGACTGATGAAAATATCGTCATTGAAAAGAGATTGTTTTTCATCGCCGCTCCAACACCAATATACTTTTGAGAAATTCCTAAATGAAAAAGGTCAAGCCTATAAGGTTGCCTATAATTATGCCAAAAGTTTTGAGCAAATGAAGGAAGACAATGTTGGACTTTTATTTTATGGAGATGTTGGTAGTGGGAAAACTTACCTTGCTTGTGCAATAGCAAATGAATTAATCGAAAGAACACAAGTTAGAGTTAAGATTTTGAATTTATCTCAGGTTATAAATCAAATACAAAAATCAGCATTTAAGCTAGATTCAAATGAAATTATAAGTAACCTATCTAATATTCCGTTGTTAATATTAGATGATCTTGGAATTGAAAGGGATACATCTTATGCAAGAGAGCAAGTATATAACATTATAAACGCAAGATACTTAAAGGGTAGGCCGACAATTTTTACTACAAACTTATCATTGGAAATTATTCAAAATCCTAATATTGAACTTGAGTATCAGAGGATATATTCAAGAATACTTGAAATGACAATACCAGTTAAAGTTACGGGAGAAGATTTTAGAAGAAAAATCCATCAAGAGAAGTTAAGAAAATACAAAGAGTTACTTTTATATGGAGGTGGAATAGATGATTAATGAAGAAGTATCTAGGTCGAGTCTTAATCTTGAAGTAAGGCTTGCAAAAGCAACAAGTAAAGCAATTCTTGATGCCTTAAAGAAAGTTCACAAGCAAATAGAAGAACAAGGAGGCTTGAAAAATGTAATAAAAAATAATGGAGAAGAAGTAAAGCTAAAAGATATGGTTAAAAAGGGACAGTTAGAAGAAATTAATCTAAAAGATCCTGAGTTAAAAGAACTAAAGAAAATTTTAAATAAACACGGAGTGAAGTTTTCTGTTATGAAAGATAAGGAAACTGGCAACCACTCTGTGTTTTTTCAATCTAAGGATATAAAGGTAATGGAACATGCCTTTAAAAAAGCAGTTAAGGCTTCTGAAAGAAAGGCCGATAGAAAAGATTCAATAACGAAGACTATAAATAAGTTTAAAGATATGGCTAAGGATACCATTAGCAAAGATAAAGTTAAAAATAAACATAAGGAGCAAAGCTTATGATAAGTAATTTAAAAACATTTGAAAATAAGAATTTTGGGAAACTCACTGTTATAGAAAAAGACGGTGAGTTTTTCTTTATAGCAAATGAAGTAGCAACTATGTTAGGTTATGTCAATCCGAGGAAAGCTGTTTATGACCATGTAGATGAGGAAGATAAGGGTGTAACGAAATGGAACACCCCTGGAGGAATACAGAATATTTCAATAATTAACGAATCAGGATTGTATTCACTTATCCTCTCATCAAAACTACCACAAGCAAAAATATTCAAAGCTTGGGTAACTAGAGAAGTCTTACCAAGTATTAGAAAAAACGGAGGATATATAGTAGGGCAAGAAAAGAAAACTAATGAAGATCTACTTGCAGATGCAATTCTTGTAGCCAATAGAATTATTGCTGAAAGAGAAGAAGAAATTGAAGAATTAAGACCAAAGGCAGATTATTATGACAAATTAGTAGATTATAACCTACTTACAAACTTTAGAAATACTGCCAAAGAGTTAGGAATACCACAAAATCAATTTATAAGTTTTCTAATGGATAAGGGATTAATTTACAGAGATAAGAAAAAGAAACTCTTACCTTATGCAGATAAGAACAAGGGATATTTTGAAGTAAAAGAATGGATTGATCCACTAGGTACACTTGTAGGAATACAAACATTAATAACACCAAAGGGAAGACACTACCTACTAATTTTATTAGATAGTGAAGGTTTCTACGATGAATAAGATATTAGAAGCCATTCTTTCTGATATTAAAAACCTAATTAAAATAGACAACCCAAAGAAATTTATATTATCAAACATTCCCTATCTATCATTCTTCTACATTGGAAATATCTTTTCTAAGCACATCAATTCTTATGTAGGAGGAGATATTATTGATAAAATAATGGTGGGAATTTCTGATATAGGAACTTTATCTTATATACCAAGCCTTAATCCAAGGGACTTGTTAGTAGGTATTTCAGTTGCTGGTCTTGTTAAGTTAATTGTTTACAGCAAAGGTAAAAACAAAAAGAAATATAGGCAAGGCAAGGAATATGGATCTGCAAGATGGGGAGAAAGTAAGGATATTGCTCCATATATTGACCCTAAGTTTGAAAACAATGTTCTCATAACTAATACCGAAAGACTAACAATGAACTCAAGACCTAAAAACCCTAAATATGCCAGAAATAAAAATGTATTAGTAATAGGTGGTTCTGGATCAGGTAAAACGAGATTTTATGTAAAGCCAAATCTAATGCAAATGCATTCTTCCTATGTAGTAACAGACCCTAAAGGCACACTTGTGTTAGAATGTGGAAAAATGCTTTATGAAAATGGTTACGACATAAAGATATTAAACACAATAAACTTTAAAAAATCTATGAAATACAATCCCTTTGCATACTTGAGAAGTGAAAAAGATATTTTAAAGCTTGTCCAAACCATAATTGCTAACACCAAGGGAGATGGAGAAAAGGCAGGAGAAGATTTTTGGGTAAAGGCTGAAAAGTTATATTACACTGCTCTTATTGGGTATATTTATTATGAAGCACCTGAAGAAGAAAAGAATTTTAAAACACTCTTAGATATGATTGACGCAAGTGAGGTTAGAGAAGATGACGAAACCTATATGAACCCAATTGATAGGCTTTTTGAAGCTCTTGAAAAGAAAGATCCAAGTCATTTTGCAGTTAAGCAATACAAGAAATATAAGCTGGCAGCAGGAAAAACTGCCAAGTCAATTCTAATATCTTGTGGAGCAAGACTTGCACCTTTTGATATAAGAGAGCTTAGAGAACTAATGAGCGAAGATGAATTAGAGCTTGATAAAATTGGAGATAGAAAAACTGCTTTATTCGTAATAATATCAGATACAGATGATACCTTTAACTTTGTAGTTTCAATAATGTATTCTCAACTATTTAATCTTCTATGTGATAAGGCAGATGATGTGTATGGTGGAAGACTTCCAGTTCATGTTAGGTGTCTACTTGATGAGTTTGCAAATATAGGATTAATTCCTAAATTTGAAAAATTGATTGCAACAATTCGTTCAAGAGAAATATCGGCAAGCATAATACTGCAAGCACAATCTCAATTAAAAGCAATCTATAAAGACCATGCAGATACAATAGTTGGTAACTGCGACTCTACACTCTTTTTAGGAGGAAAAGAAAAAACAACAGTAAAAGAATTATCTGAAACCTTAGGAAAAGAAACCATAGACCTATATAACACATCAGAAACAAGATCCAATCAAAAATCTTTTGGTCTAAATTACCAAAAAACTGGCAAGGAACTTATGAGTCAAGATGAAATAACTGTAATGGATGGCGGTAAGTGTATTTATCAGTTAAGAGGAGTAAGACCTTTCTTATCTGATAAATTTGATATTACAAAGCATAAGAATTACAAGTTATTGGAAGATTATGATAAGAGAAACTTGTTTGATGTAGAGGAGTATTTGAAAAATAGAGATAAGGTAAAGTTAAAATCAAGTTATAAAATAAATAGGTTAAACATTTGAGTTTATGGAGAAAGCAAAATGTGTGAAAATAGAAAATCATCTTTAATTATATTAAATATAAACGGTGAGCAGTTTATTCTAGAAAGTGATACAGAACTCACAAGGGATAAGAAAAATTATATTGAAGCAATATGTGAGGCAATGTACGATGAAAGCAATGAATGGTATGAAGATATATATGATATGTCTCCATATGATATAGCTGAGCTATTTGAAAAAACAGTAAAAGAAGAAGTAGGAATAACTGTTACATTTAAAGCAATAGACCTTGAAGTATCAATTTTAGAAGACTAGAAATAAGGTATTAATAGGCGATAGAAATTAAAAACTCTATCTCCTTTTTTTATACTCAAAATTAGGAGGTAAAAATGGTAAGGATAAGAAGTCCCACTTAAAACAATTTAATATATAAGACATTTAGCGATTGAAATATAAGTTCAGTCGCTTTTTTAATTGAAATTTATGGATTAAGGAGAAGAAATTAATGGATAGAGAAATGATAAATATTAATGCAAATTTAGTTAAGGAAGCTGAATTTTCAGAATTTGAAAAAGATGGAGAAAATGTTCAAGTAGCAAATTTTGCTCTTGTAAAAAATTATGGAAAGGGCAAGGAATATACAAATTGCTCAGTATATGGAGAAAAGGTAGAAATTGCAAAAGAATTTGAAAAAGGAGATCTAATCCATGTCTTTGGATATTTCAAAGAAAATAAAAAAGGAGATAAGGTCTACAAGAATTTTATAGTTAAATCACTAAACAAAATAGAAAATAAGAAAGAAAACGAGGAGGAATAATATGGAATTTTTTACAGCTGGAGTTGGAGTTTTAAAAACACTTGTAACTGCAATTGGTGCAGGTTTAGGAGCATGGGGAGTTATTAACTTGATGGAAGGTTATGGTAATGATAACCCTGGTGCCAAATCTCAAGGTATTAAGCAGCTTATGGCTGGTGGGGGAATTGTACTAATCGGTATCAAATTAATTCCACTACTTGCAAATGCTTTAAATTAGGAGAAAGTCTATGTTTGGTATCTTTGACAAGCTAACTGAATTTTTTAAGGATATGCTACTCGGAGGTATCAAAGCAAATCTTGAGTCCATGTTCTTAGATATAAATGACAAGGTAGGAGTTATTGCAACTGATGTTGGGAAAACACCAATGGGTTGGAATGGAGAAGTATATAACTTCATAAAAAACATTAATGATAATGTGATTGTTCCAATAGCAGGTCTTATTATAACAGCAGTATTATGTATTGAACTCATAAATATGGTTATGCAAAAAAATAATATGCATGATACAGATACTTTTGAGTTTTTCAAATACATTATAAAGATGTTTATAGCAGTCTACCTTGCAAGCCATGCCTTTGAATTTTCAATGGCAGTCTTTGATGTGGCACAAAATCTTGTAAACAAAGCGGCAGGGGTAATCACTACTTCTGCCACTGTTTCAGGAGATCAAATAGTTGCAATGGTTGATACATTAAAAGAAAAAGATGTTGGTGCATTAATGATGATATTAGTTGAAACAAGCCTTGTAAGGATTGCAATTCAATGTATATCTTTAACTATTACCTTAATAGTATATGGGCGTATGTTTGAAATATATGTCTACTCATCAGTATCATCCATACCATTTGCGACTATGGGAAATAAAGAATGGGGTCAGATTGGAACAAATTATATCAAGGGACTTTTTGCCTTGGGACTACAAGGTTTGTTTTTGATGGTATGTTTAGGTATTTACACCGTTTTAATAAGGACGGTACAGATTACAGATATTCACGCAAGCTTGTTTAGTATATTAGGATATGCTCTACTACTTGGACTTATGATGTTTAAGAGTGGAACAGTTGCAAAAAGTATTATGAATACGCACTAGGAGGAATAAATGTTAAAAAAGAAAAATTGTGCTTTATTGGGACTTGGAATTTTATTGGGAGGAACTTATGAAATCTTAAAAGAGAAGAAAAGAAATGAAGAAATTAGAAACTTAAAGAAAAGATTAAATAGACTCGGAAGATGTCATAATGAATTTGTTATGTATCAAGGAGAATACAATGACAGAAATGAAGAAAAACAAGAAGAATTAGAAGAAAGAATTAGCTACCTAGAAGAAGAAACAACATCTAATTATGACCATATACTTGAACTTTCCAAAAAAGAAGTAGAGGGAGATTAAAATGGCGTATGTACCAATACCAAAAGATTTGGACAAGATTAAAACAAAGGTTGCCTTTAACTTAACTAAAAGACAACTTATAGGTTTTTCTGTGGCAGGACTAATTGGCATACCAACCTATTTATTTATGAAGAAATATCTACCTAATGATGTTTCAATCATTGTAATGCTAATAGTAACCCTGCCAATCTTTTTTATAACCTTATATGAAAAAGACACCTTAACTTTTGAAAAATATTTTAAATTTTTCTATCTTCATAAGTTTTATCAACCAACTAAGAGAATAAGAAAGGAGGCATACCTTGAAGCAAAGAAAAAAGCAAATCAGCGACTTAAATCTAAGGGAAAAACAATTAAAAAAAGACCGAAAGGAAGTAAGAAGGCTAAAAACAAAGAAAGATCCGACAAATAGTCTTCTAAGTGTACTTTTAAAGAAAGAGAAAAAGAGATTTACAGTTGAGGATACTATTCCATATATAAGAATGTTACCAGAGGGCATTTGCCAGTTAGATGAAAAAAATTATTCAAAGACAATTTCATTTCAAGATATAAATTACCAGTTGGCATTGGAAGAAGATAGAGATTTAATCTTTAACCAATTTGCCAACTTTTTAAATTCTTTTGATCCAAGTGTCCACATTGAACTTTCATATGTAAATCAATTAGGAAGAAATAGAGACCTACAAGATGCAATTAAAATTGCTGATAAAGGAGACTTCTATGACGATGTAAGAAAAGAGTTTAGGGAAATGTTAAAGCTTCAACTTGCAAAGGGCAATAACGGACTTAAAAAGATGAAGTATATAACCTTTACAACAGAAGCCGATAATCTAGAGCAAGCAAGAGCAAAGTTAAATAGACTTGAAGTAGATATTTTATCTAACTTTAAATCTATGGGGGTAAGAGCAGAAAGTCTTGATGGCGAAGAAAGATTAAGACTTGTTCACGATATGTTAAATCCAGACAAAAACTTTGATTTTTCATATAAAGATTTGAAGAAAAAAGAGTCTACAAAATCACATATAACTCCCAATATCTTTAATTTTGTACCAGCAAATAATTTTAAGTTTGGCAAATATATTGGAGCAGTAAGTCATTTTCAAATACTTGCAAGTGAGTTATCAGACAGAATGTTATCTGAGTTTTTAGATATTGATGACAATATTTATGTAGCTTTTCATATAGATGTAGTTGAACAAGCAGAAGCCATTAAACTCATTAAGAGAAAAAACACAGACCTGGATAGAATGAAAATTGAAGAACAAAAGAAAGCAGTTCGTGCTGGGTATGATATGGATATTATTCCATCAGATATAAATACTTTTGGGGCTGATGTTAAGTCCATGTTATCTGACTTACAAAATAGAGATGAAAGGCTCTTTGTAGTTACCATAGTAATGATGAATTTTGCTAGGACTAATCAAAAATTAGAAAATACCATTGCTCAAATTTCATCAATTGCTAACAGACATAATTGTCAGGTAAAAAGATTATCTCATCAACAAGAACAAGGACTTGTTTCTGTCTTAACTTTAGGAGTTAATCAAGTCGAAATAAAAAGATTTTTAACTTCGTCATCAACGGCAGTATTTATGCCTTTTACAACAGAAGAGCTATTTATTGATTCGGCAAATTCCTTGTATTATGGCTTAAATGCCCTTAGTCAAAACTTGATTATGGCAGATAGGAAGAAACTAAAGAACCCTAATGGACTAATATTAGGAACACCAGGTTCTGGTAAATCTTTCTCGGCAAAGAGAGAGATGGCAAATGCAATTCTTGTCACAGATGATGATGTAATTATTTGTGATCCTGAGGGCGAGTATTCAAACCTTGTAAAACAATTTAATGGAGAAGTTATTAAAGTTTCAGCAAAGTCAAAGGACTATCTAAATCCACTAGATATAAATATGAACTATGGAGATGGGGACGCACCTTTAAAGGATAAGGCAAATTTCATAATGTCTATGCTTGAACTTGTAGTAGGAGGATCTGGTCTTACTGCTGCAGAAAAATCAGTTATAGATAGGTGCTTACCAAAGATATATCAAAAATATTTTGAAGACCCAAAACCAGAAAATATGCCGATATTAGGAGATTTATACGATATGCTCCTATCTCAAGAAGAGGGAGTCGGTAGGAAGCTCGCAACAGAAATGGAAATTTATGTTAAGGGAAGTCTTAATGTATTTAATAATAGGTCAAATGTTGACCTAAATAGGCAACTGCTCTGTTTTGATATAAAAGAGCTAGGAACACAACTTAAAAAAATAGGTATGCTTGTAATTCAAGACCAAGTTTGGAACAAGGTTTCCCTAAATAGAGGAAGCAAGTCTACAAGATACTATATAGATGAGTTCCACCTTTTATTAAAAGATCCACAAACTGCTTCATATTCAGTAGAAATCTGGAAAAGATTTAGAAAATGGGGAGGTATTCCAACAGGCATAACTCAAAACGTAAAAGACCTTTTAACAAGTCAGGAAATTGAAAATATCTTTGACAATACAGACTTTGTTCTAATGTTAAATCAAGCATCTGGGGATAGAGATATTCTTGCTAAGAAATTAAAAATATCGCCTTATCAGTTAAACTATATTACTAATTCAAATGCAGGTGAAGGACTCTTATTCTTCGGAAATACTATTGTTCCATTTATAGATAAATTCCCTAAAGACACCATGCTATATAAGCTAATGACAACAAAACCAGAAGAAGCTAAGTAGGTGTGATATGGATAAAAAATTAAAAAAAGATTTTCAAAAGAAAATTATACGAAATAGGGACGCTCCTGAAAAGAATATGGATAGTAAACTTGTTCATTCAGATGATTATACCAATAAGATTATTAAGAATAAGGATAGGTTCGGAGATAAAATTTCAGAAAAAGAATCTAAACTTATTCATGAGAATGTATTAGCTAAAGATCAAAAACAAGATAAACTAAAAGATTTTCAGAAGTCTAAAAACAAGGAAAGAATCAGAAAAGAAGTTTTAGATAATAAGGATAAGGTTGAAGAAACAAAACAAACTAATCTTGAAATAAGGACAGATGAAAGCATTAAACTTGATGAAGACTTAGATGTAGACTTCAAAAAAGTAAATTTTGATAGTGAAAACAGTAGAAATATTAATTCTAATAAATTAACAACAGATGATATTTCAGCTAACGCTCAACCAATAAGCAATAAGAAGGCATCAAGTAAAAGAAAAGTTCTTAAAAATTATGAGGATAAACTTATCCATAGTAAGGATAAATTCCAAGACAAAATCAACGAGAAAGAGTCTAAGCGAATCCAGACAAGTGAAGATAAACCTATCGAAGCAGAGAAAAGCAAGAGAATATATAGAAAAGATAAGCTTGTTAAAGATGAAGTGAGCAAGAACGACAGTAATGCTAATATCGATAAAAAGCGAAAACAGAAACTTTATCAAGAAAAGAAGTTTAGAGATAAGGAGAAAATTTCTAAAGAAAAAGATAAAGAAAATAAGCTAAACGAAGTTGATACAGATAAAACTTTTGATAATCCTGAGTTTAAAGACAATAATCAAGAATTTATAAAAGATGAAAAAGAAACAAGCCTTAAACCTTCAGAACAAAAGAAAGTTAATAAAAAGAAGACTTACTACAAGAGAAAAAATTATGAAAGTGATAAATTTACTCGAAAGAAAATCGATGACTTAAAAAATGAATCTAAGAAAGTTACACCGAAAGATTCTAAGAAGGCACAAGATGTTAAAGACTTTATATCAGATAAAAAGATTGGAGAGCTTGAAAAGTCTAAAAGCAAGCTAAAGGATAATATTTTAAAGAATAAAACTAAAGGAAGTCTATCTTCTGGGGTTTTATTATCTGGAGCTAAGTCATCAGAGTTAGTGAGAGATTATTTAAGTTCAGGATCTGATAATACTGGTGTAGAATCTGGAGAAAAGGCCGCTAATGTAAGCTCTAAACTTCAGCATGGAATAAGGAAGTATAAGTTAGACAAAAAGAAAAAGTCATTAAAAAAGCTATCTACACTTGATAAGAAAATAAGAAATAGAAAAAGCAAGTTGGAGTTTAAAAGTGGCTTGGAAGATTTAAAAAAGTCAGACTCCTATATAAAGAAAAATAGATTTAAGAAGTTTTACCAAAGAAAACAAATGAAAAGCATGATAGCTAAAAAGCACGAAACAAGACTGGTAGATAGAGTTAAAAAAGAGACTGTGAAATAGTTTGTGTATAGAATCCTCCTGATATAATAGTAATCAGGAGGATTTTAAAATGCCAAGAAAAAGACCAGAAACTAGACTCAACAAAATATCCAAGATGTTAATTGAAGAATATCAACCAGAAACAGTACAAGATTTACAAGAAGCTTTGAAAGATCTTCTAGGAGACACAATGGAACAAATGTTAAAAGCAGAGTTAGATGAACATCTAGATTATGAATATGGTGAAAAACCACTGTCATTAAACACAAGAAATGGATCAAGTAAAAAAACAGTTAAATCATCATACGGAAACATAGACCTAAACATCCCACGAGACAGAGAAGGATCCTTTGAGCCACAAGCATTGAAAAAATATCAAAAAGACATATCAAACATAGAAAACCAAATAATATCTATGTATGCAAAAGGAATGACAACAAGAGACATATCAACACACATAAAAGAAATCTATGGATTTGGAATATCAGAATCCATGGTAAGCAAAATAACAAATAAAATACTACCAACTATTGAAGAATGGCAAAATAGACCATTAGAAAAAGTATATCCATTTGTATTTTTAGATGCAATACACTATCATGTAAGAGAAAATAACATAGTAGTAAAAAAAGCAGTATATATAGCCACTAGGATACAATACAGAAGGATACAAAGAAATACTTGGAATGTGGGTAGGAGGAAAATGAATCAAAGTAAATACTGGCTATTGGTATTAAATCAATTAAAAGAACGAGGATTAGAAGATATATTAATAGTCTCAACAGATAATTTATCAGGATTTAGCCAAGCAATAGAAAGTGTATATCCAAAAACAGAAATTCAAAAATGCATAATTCATCAAATAAGAAATTCAACAAAATTCGTATCATATAGAGATATAAAAGAGCTAATGAAAGACTTAAAAACAGTATACAAAGCATCAACGAAGAACTAGCACTAAGTAATCTAGATATATTTGAAGAAAAATGGGGCAAAAAATACCCAATGTGTGTAAATTCATGGAGAAATAACTGGGCTGAATTATCAACATATTTCAAATATCCAGAAGGAATAAGAAAACTAATATATACAACAAATAGCATAGAAAACTTTAATAGACAACTTAGAAAAGTAACAAAAAACAAAACAATATTTCCAAGTGACTACGCCCTACAAAAAAGCTTGTATCTAGCGATGGTAGATGCTTCAAGTAAATGGACGAGTAGAATAAGAGGATGGGATCAAATATTGTCACAACTATCAATATTTTTTGAAGGCAGAATCTAAATTTTGCCATAAAGATAATAAAAAATTTGAATCATTCAATCAAGAGTAAAGGTATAGCCCTGGTCTGACGACCAGCTCTTGACAGAAATCTTCAAATTTTTAAGAAATACAATTAGGCAAAAAGGGAGATTTTTAGAAAAATCTTGACCTTTTAGTTTAATTGTGCCAAAATTAGGTTACAAATATCTGAACTTTCAGATTTTAGTAATAAAAGTATATTTTTTAAAAATCAAAAAAATATCAGCTCACAACCTATCAGGAGGAGCTGATACACAAAACTTTTCACATACCCTTAAAAAAGCTATTTTAAGTTTAGGTAAGGCTTCTAAAGAGCTAATCGTAAGAAAAAGTAAGATGGTTCTATTTCTAGTAATAGGACTAGGTCTTATGCTATCAATCATGATTGGTGGTGGAAGTGTTGGTATGAGTGGATTAAGTAACTCTGTTAACTCAGTAATGACAACAACATACCTATCACAAGATACAGTTCTAAGTGAAGTTAATCAAGAATTTTCATCAATGGAGTATGACCTACAATCACAAATCGAAAGTGTAAAAACAAGTCATCCTGGATATGACGAATATATTATAAATAAAGATGGAGAAATTGGTCATAATACCCATGAACTTTTATCCTATATAACTTCAAGATGTGGTGAAGTAAAATCAGCATCTGAAGTAAAAGGAATTTTAAAAGAGCTTTTCGATAAAATGTATAAGCTTGATTTTAAGGAAGAAATCGAAATTAGAACAAGAACAGTAGAAAGAACTAGATATGATAGTCGTGGTAATCCCTATACTAGCTATGAAAAAGAAGAGTACGAATATAAAAAGTTAATTGTAACTTTAAAGAAAAGAGAAATGGATGAAGTTGTTAGGGAAATATTTAAAGATTATCCAGACAATGTAGTTCATTATGAAGCTCTTCTTGAAGCTAAGGGAAATATGGGAGATGTTTTTGGATCAGGTAATGGGGACTTAGGAGAAATAGTAGATAATCCAAACTTTGGAAATCCTGGTCTTGCTTTTGATTCAGCTACTGCCAAAGCCTTATTTAATGAAGCAGAAAAACATATAGGCAAAAGATATGTGTTTGGAGCAAGTGGACCATCTAACTTTGACTGCTCAGGTTTTGTATGTTGGTCATTTACAAAGTCTGGTGTAAAGAGAATGCCAAGAACAACTGCATGGAGAATATACAAAGACTATTGTAACCCAGTCAGTCCAAGTGAAGCTCAACCTGGAGATATTATATTTTTCCATTCAACATATAACAGTGGAACACCAATATCTCACGTAGGAATATACGCAGGTAATGGAATGATGATTCACGCATGAGATCCAATTCAATACACATCAATAAATTCAAAATATTGGAAATCACACTTTTATGGTTTTGGAAGACCTAGATAGAAGGGAGATATTATGTGAACAGGAAGCTTATAAGTATTAGAAACAAAAAGAAAAAAATAGAAGAGAAATTGAAAGATTTAAATGCAAAATACAAGGAAATTTGCGATGAAGAAATACAGGTTGAAAATGAAGAAATAATTGTAACTCTTAGGAGGAACAATATTAGCTTGGAAGAATTAATGGAGAAAATCAATGATAGAAAAAGAGAAGAGAAATTAAAAGAAAAGGAGAACATTCATAATGAAGAAATTTAATACGAACAGACTAAGAGCCTTTTTTATGGCTCTTTTATTAGTTTTAACATCAACTGTGCATACAAGTGCATTTGCAAAGTCTGATGTTACTTGGACGGAAGATGATTTTATGTATTCCTCTGAGGGAAATATAATCGCTTTTAGTGATAAGGGCTTAGAAAAGAAAGAAAAGACAAATATTCTAGTATTTCCTGAAGGAACGAAGTCTATAAATGGAAATTATTCTTTAAGTCATTCAAACGATGAACTTAGATATAAAAGAGAATTTGGGCGTGGCAAACATTGGGATAAAGTAATTATTCCTGATTCTGTTAAGCATTTAGGTTATGCTGCCTTTTACGAAGCAAGTATAGATGAAGTAAAACTATCAAATAGTCTAACTTATCTTGGTGGTTTAGCATTTTTCAATTGTGGACTTAGAGAAGTAACTTTACCTAATACTTTGGTAAATATTGAACATAATGCTTTTGAAAGAAATAACCTTCAAGAAATAACTATACCGAAGTCTGTGAAGACAATTGAACAGTATGCTTTTTCAAGAAATAAACTACACACTGTAAAAGTTTTAGGCAATCCAAACATTAACAGTAAGGGAGTATTCCATAATCAAGAAGTTGAGTATAGACCAAAACAAAATCCATTTTACGAAAATCATTTTGGTTTCAACGGAAATCAAGGATTCAAATCTATTCCTAATGGATTAAGGTTTGAAAATGGAGAGTTTGTCTTTGATAAGAACGTAGATAGTGTAGAACTTGAATTTGATTATAACAATGATTTGTATCAAGGAAAGATGACTATATACAATCCAAATAAATATTCCATTGATACTCAAACAGATTTAACAGGGCAAGATATTGATGAAAAGGACAATAAGATTGATGATTTAACTAAAAATATTAAGGACTTGGAAAATCAGATCAAAGACTTAAATGATAAGAAACAAGAAGACCAAACAAAGATAGATGAATTAAAGGAAAAGTTAGAATCTTGCAAAGATAATGGAGAGAAACTAAAACAAGAAAAAGCTAAGCTAGAAGAAGAAATTAGAGATAAAGATAATAAGATTGCTCAATTGAATAAAGAAATTGAGGAACTTAAAAATTCTAACAATGATGAACTAATAGCAGAAATTACTCAGCTTAAAGATGAATTAAAAAGATTACAAATGAAAATGCAAAACTAAAAGAAGATTATTCATCTACAAAATGGGAGTTAGAAGCTGAGAAAGAAAAGACAGATAAAAACGAAAATAAAATCAAAGAAATGCAAGAAAAGCTTGAGTCTTTAGAAGGGGAACTTGCAAAGAAGACTAAAGAAATTGAAGATAAAGATAATAGAATTAAGGACTTAGAAAAAGCTCTTGATGAAAAAGATGCTAAGATAAGAGACTTAGAGTCTAAAAAGAAAGAGACAGAAAATTCTAAGTCAGAATGCTGTAAGAAAATTGAAGAGCTTCAAAAGGCTATTGATAGTTTAAAAGTATCTTCTGAAAATACAAAAAAAGAATTAGAAGATAAGATTAAAGTACTAGAAGAAAAACAAAAAGCTTCTGAAGAAGAAATTAAAAAGCTAAAAGAAGAATTAGATAAGAAAATCGAAGAAGCAAAGAAGTTAATCGAGGAAGCAAATAAAAAAGCAAAAGAAGAACTTGAGAAACAAGCTAAAGATGAAAAAGATAAAAATCTAAACCAAGACCTATCTAAAAAATTAGATGAACTTCTAAAACTCCAAAAAGAAAACAAAGAAAAGAAAGAAGATAAGAAATCTCAAGATAAGAAGTGGGATGAACTTTTGAAAGCTGATGACAAGAACATCCTAAATCAATTTGATCTTAACAAGATGAAAAAGCAAGAGGAACAACAATACAAAAAACAAGTTAAAGATGAAAAAGAATTTGCAGTTTTCCAAGTTGACAAAAACTTTTATAACATTATCAACAAAGATGGTAAGACAACAGTCTATATGGATGTAAAAACTTATGTGGATCAAGGAAGAACTATGATTCCAGTAAGATATATCGCTTATACTCTAGGTTTTAATGTTGAGTATGACAACTCTACTCGTGAAGCTATTTTCTCCAATAAAGAGAATAATATCCTAGCTAAAAAGACATTAAGACTAAATATTGATACTGGTGTTATGAAAGATTCAGATGGTAAAGTCTACAATTCAGATGTTAAGCCAGTTATTATAAATGGAAGAATCCATGCTTCAATTTCAAACATTGCTAAAGCTTTTGGAGCAAGTAATGGAGATATTAAAGATGGTAAAAACCAAACAATAGAATGGGACAATGCTAGAAAAGCAGTCTATGTATTTAAAAATGTAAAATAAGAAAGGATAGAAAAATGAATAAGAGTATTAAACGAGGAGTAGCCATAGCGTTACTCCTTTTTACATTTACAGTACCAGCAACTACATTTGCAATGACAAATGAAGGGCAAATAGAAAGTCAAAACGAATCAATCTATGAACCACAAAAAGAAGAATTTGAAAAAATGTTGAAAGATGATGTTTTTACACCGTCAAAAGAAGAAATTCCTTATCAAGATGTTCCAAGAATACCAGGAAATACAAGTGAAGCAAATAAGCCTTCAAATAATCCTCCAAAGAAAACCCCACTTGTAAAAGGTGGTAATACAAAGGCAGTAAATAATCTTGCGACACAAGAAAATAAGGCAAGAGGTTCAGTAATTGAAAATGTAGATAGGAATGGAAAAGATATAACACCAAGTGGAGATACAGAAAAAGATAAAGAAAATCCAGTAGATGTGAGACAATTTTTAACATTTCAAACTAAAAGTGGAAAAACTATGCACCTAATAGTGGATCACTCATCAAATCAAGATAATGTAAGGCTATTGACAGAAGTAGGAGAGAAAGACCTACTTAATATGATTGAATCAGAAGACAAAAATACTATAAAGGTTGAAGAGCCTAAGAAAGAAGAAGTAAAAAAAGAAGAACCTAAGACTGTTCCAGTAAAAGAAGAAAAGAAAAGTGGAATAGGTTCATTTCTAATTATTGCACTTGTAATTGGAGGAGTTATAGGAGCAGGATACTATTTTAAGGTAGTCAAAGCTAAGGAAGATAAAATGTTGGAAGACTTTGAAGAAGATGATAAGGATTATATTAGTGAGTCAGAAGATGAATCTGACAATGAAGAAAGTAATGAAGAATCTTTAGATGAAGACGATGAAGATGAACTATTATAATAATTTTTAAAAGTTTGAGCGAGAGAGAAATCTTTCGCTCTTTTTTTATTTATGGAGGTATTAATGAAATTAGTAATAGCAGAAAAGCCAAGCGTAGCAGTTACAATTGCAAAAGTAATTGGAGCAAGAACAAGAAAAAACGGATATTATGAGGGGAATGGATACATTGTTTCTTGGTGTGTCGGTCATTTAATTCAAATGGCAAGTCCAGAAAGACACGACGAAAAATGGAAGAAATGGACAATAGAAAATCTTCCTATAATTCCAGAAGAATATATTTATGAAGTATCTAAAAGCACTAAAAAACAATATGGAGTTTTAAAGAAACTTTTAAACGATAAGAATATCGACACAGTTATAAATGCTTGTGATGCTGGAAGAGAGGGAGAACTTATTTTTAGGCTTGTATATAATCAAGCTAAATGTAAGAAGAAAATTCAAAGACTTTGGATATCTTCAATGGAAAACAAAGCTATTGAAGATGGTTTTAGAAATCTTAAAGACGGAGAAAAATTTGAAGACTTATATGGATCGGCAAGTGCAAGAGCTACCTCTGATTGGCTGGTAGGAATGAATTTAAGTAGGCTTTATTCTTGCATTTACAAGGAAACATATTCAGTTGGTAGAGTACAAACACCAACTCTATATTTAATAGCTAAAAGGGATAGTGAAATAAATCTATTTAAGAAGCAAAAATATTATACAGTTGACCTATCTTATAAAGGATTGAAACTTGTATCAGATAGGATTGATAAAATCGAAGTGGCAGAGCAACTTTTAAACTTGATAGAAGATGAAATAGTTATTACAGAGGTAGAGGATAAAGAAATAAGCACAAAACCAGATAAGCCTTATGATCTCACTACCTTACAGAGAGAAGCAAATAAATATTTTGGATATTCAGCAAATGACACTTTAAATATGGCACAAGGTCTGTATGAAAAAAAGCTAATCACATACCCAAGAACAGATAGCAGGTATTTAACCGATGATATGGTTACTACTATGAAAGAATTATTAGAAGGACTTGAAGAAGGTTTTAAAATCAACGAATCAAACTTTAAGTCTATTTTTAATTCATCTAAGGTTACAGACCACTATGCGATTATTCCTACTATATCAGGTATTGGAAAAGTTAAAGATTTATCTGATAAAGAAAGCAAAGTCTATAATCTAATTAAGGATAAACTACTTGCTTCATGTTCGGATAACTTAAAGGAATCTAGTAGAAAAATCAGATATGAATATGATAAATTTAACTTCAATGCAAGTGGAAAGACTATAATCGATGAAGGTTATACCAAGTATCTAAAGGCTTATGGAAAAGAAAAGCAAGAAAATGAATTACCAGATGTAAAGACTGGAGATAAAATTAAGCTAACTTCTAAAAATATATCGGAGAAATTTACAAAAGCTCCAAGTCATTATAATGAAGATACACTTTTAAAGGCTATGGAGAATGCAGGGATTGAATCACTGGATAAAGATATAGAAGTGGAGAGAAAAGGCTTAGGAACACCAGCTACAAGAGCAGGAATTATTGAAAATCTTATCCATAAGGACCTTATAAGAAGAGATAAGAAAAATCTACTTGTAACAGAAAAAGGCAATAGACTTGTATCAATTGTAGAGGATAAGTTTAAGTCAGCTAAAACAACATCTGAATGGGAAATGAAACTTGCAAAGATTAGCTCTGGTGAAGTAGATAAAGAAGACTTTTTAAGAGAAATAGAAGATAGTATAAGGGAGCTTGTAGATAGGTACAAGAATAATCTAAATGAATAAGGTAAAAATATTGGAGCTTTTCGGTGGCATAGGTGCTATTAGAAAGGCTTTTATTAATTTAAAGATATCTTATGAAGTAGTTGATTATGTAGAAATAGATAAGGCTTGTGTTAAATCATACAACGCACTTTATGGAGAGGCTTATAAGCCAAAATCAGTAGTAGGATATAAAGCTCCTAATGAGAAGATAGACTTAATTATGCATGGAAGTCCTTGCCAAGACTTTTCAAGAATAGGGAAAAAGCAAGGAGGAGTAAAGAATTCAGGAACTAGATCAAGCTTACTATTTGAAACAATTAGAATAATCAAAGAAATGAAAGATAAACCTAAATGGATAATTTGGGAAAATGTAAAAGGAGTCCTTGATAGAAATATGAGGGACTCCTTGTTTATTTATCTAAAGGAGTTAGAAGACCTTGGATATGAAAGTAAGTATGAAATTTTAAATGCAATGGACTTTGGGATACCTCAAAAAAGGGAGAGGATATTTGTTGTTTCATGTCTAGGAGCAAATAACTTTTCTTTTAATAAATTGGAGAGGAAAGAAACTAGACCACTAAGTGAATTTTTAGAAAAGGATGTAAGTGAACTTTATACAATGACCCAACCCTATATGCTGAAATTTTTAAATAAAAGCATAGATAACAGTTTTAGAGGGCGACTCAAAGTGATTAAAGATTTTTCTTATACTATTTCTACAAAACAAATGAGAGTACCTAATTCTGGAATAATAGATATTGGAAATGGTAGGTATAGGTATTTAACAGAAAGAGAATGCCTAAGACTCATGGGTTTTGATGATAGTGATATAGACAAATTAGAGGAAGTGCATTCAAGAAGAAAAAATTGCACTTCAAGCAAACTATATAAGCAGGCCGGCAATTCTATTGTGGTTGATGTTTTAATGTGCATTATTAGTTCAATAATGCATGTTAGTGCAAACTTATTATTGTGAATGATATAATAAAATAAAAGACAGGAGGATATGATATGGATATTCTAGAATGTAAATTAAAGAATTGTTATGGAATAGATGAGTTTAACCATGAATTTGATTTTACAAATACAAATGTGATTACAGTATATGCAAAAAATGGATTGATGAAAACTTCTTTTGCAAAAACTTTTAAGAAAATTCAAGATGGTAAAGCTGACGAAATACGTGATGAAATATTCGATATAAAAGCAGAAGTTAATGTGAGCATAGATGGACAAGATATAAGAAAAGAGCAAGTGTTTGTAATAAAAAGCTTTGAGAATTATTATGAATCTAGTAGTGTAGCAGATTTATTAGTAGACGAAAAAACAAAAAAATCTATCACAACTTTATTAAAGCAAAAAAATAATTTTTTAAAAAAGTTAGTGCAATATTCAGGATTAAAAATTGAAAAAACACAACAAGGAAGAAAAATTTATGAATTAGAGCCTACAGTAGTTTCTGACATGAATTTAAGTGAAAAAAGTTTTTTATTAAGCTTGAAAGAATTATGTGAAGCTGAAAATAAAACGTATTTACCTAATGTTAAATACTCTACAATTTTTGATGATAGTGTAATTAAAAAAATAAAAGACAGTAGTTTTCAAAATAAAATAAAAGAGTTTTGTGAAGCTGCTGAAACTATATACAGTAGTTATACTTTTTTTGAAAAAGGTCAATTCACATTTCCAAAATTGAAGAATGTTGCAAAAAATTTAGATTCAGATAATTTTTTTGTAAGAGATAATAAACTTAATTTAAATAATAGCATAGTAATTGGTAATAATGATGAACTACAAGAGAAAATATATGAAATAGAGGGGAAAATTAAAGATATTCCAGAATTTCAACAGATAGAAAAGTTACTAAGTGATACAAAAGGCATATTATTAAGAGATACAATAGAAAACAATCCTGAACTAATAGAGTTTTTGAAAATAGAAAATTTAGATAATTTAAAAAAAGAATTATGGACTTCATATATAAAGAAAGAAAAGAAATCTTTTGATGATTTATTAGAGATATATAAAGAATTAGAGGAGAATATTAAAAATCTCAATATAGACAATACATTGTGGAATCGTTCTTTAGAAATATTTGAAGATAGGTTCACTGTTCCATATAAGATGAAAATATCAAATTTAAAGGGAGCGATAATAGGAGAAAACCTACCACGTGTGGAGTTTATATTTGAAAAGGGTGAAAATCAAGCAAGTTTAGATAGATCAAATTTAGAAAAATTAGACGTGTTAAGTCAAGGAGAGAAAAGATCTTTATATTTGTTAAATATAATATTTGACATAGAAAAAATAAAAAAAGAAAGCAATGAAGTCCTATTTATAGTAGACGATATAGCAGATTCTTTTGATTATAAAAATAAGTATGCTATTGTAGAATATTTGTATGAAATGGCAACAATTGATAATTTTAGAATGATAATTTTATCTCATAATTTTGATTTTTATAGAACAATTTCTTCTAGACTAAATGTACCTCGTACATCTAGATTTATCGTTGAAAACAAACAAGATTTAAATTTGATAGAAGAGAAATATCAAAAACAACCTTTTATAACATGGAAAACTAAACCAGATAAATATTCCTTATTTGCACTTATACCATTTGTTAGGAATCTAATTGAATATAGTTTTGATAAATCTGTTAATGATTCAAATTATTATGATAGCGATTATGAGCTATTAACTAATTTACTACACAAAAAAGAAAATTCAGGAACTATTAATTTTAAAACTTTAGGGAAAGTATATAAAGAATATATAGGGAGATTTGATATACCAAGTGAGTTTAAAGAGGATGATCTGGTTATAGAAAAGCTTTATGAAACTACTGAAAACTTAACTAGTAACTTAAATTTGCTCGAGCATAAAGTTTTATTATCAATGGCTTGTAGACTTAAAGCTGAGGAAATAATGTTAGATAAAATTAATAATTATAATGGTATGCTAAATTGGAAAGTGAAAAATAATTTGAAAACAGGAGATAAAGCGGAATTTCTGAATCATGTAGATAAAACTAATAATATGACCAGGGTATTATTTGATGCATATAAGCAGATTGCGAATGAAGAACAAATTAATATAGTTAATGAAGTTAATATAATGACTCCAGAAAATATTCATATAAACTCTTTTATGTATGAGCCTATAATGGATATGGATATTAACGAATTATTGAACTTATATGGAAAACTTAAAGAATTAATATAGGTCATTTAATTATATTACATTATAGACGGTAGATTATTTAAAATCTATCGTCTTTTTTATTACTCAAAAAAGGAGGTAGGAAATGCAAGTAAATGATTTTAAGAACATACAAGAAGCAATAAAGTATGAAGTTTTACAAGATGAAAAAGAATATTTAAAACTCTTAAAAGTTATAGGTAACAATCAGAAATATGATTTTTCTAGCCAACTAAGTATATACAACAAAGAACCTGAAGCTAGAGCTTGTGCGACATTTGATATGTGGAAGAAATATTTTGGTCGAGTTGTTATGAGAGGTCAAAAGGGTATTCCAATTTTAGTTGGAAGTGATGTAAATCAAAGAATTTCATATATTTTCGATATTAGTCAAACCACATCAATGGATAGGAATATTAATGAGGTTAGCTTATGGCAGTTTGACCACGAAAACCATAACGAGGCTTTAAAAGAAATAATAAGAGATTCTTCATTTGAAGCTAGTGATTCACTAAACGAAAATATATTTTCTTTAAGTCGAATTTATGGAGATGAATATATTAATTTGGCTATTGCTGATTTGAGAATAGATGTAGAGGATAGACTGAGTTTTGAAAAGTTTATGAGAGACTCAATATCCTATGCGATAGCTAATAGGTTTAATACAGCCTATCCTATGGATATGGAAAATTTAAAAAATAATTTTTCTAGGATTAATACAATTTCTTTAGAACAGATAGGTCTTGTAATATCAAGAGTTAGCGAAGATATTATAGATAGCACAATAGAAAAATCTAAGGAAATGGATCGAGCTAGGCTGCTGACAGAAAGGGCCGGTGGCGACTATAATAGAGATATAGAAAATATAAATGAAGATAGAGGAGGTCAAGATGATTTATATAGACGAGATGATAGGTCAAGAAGTAGAGATGGACGAGTTTTCACAGATGGAAGCGACAGAAGAAATAGCAATGAAGATCGAAGAGAAAACCTTGGACATGATGGAGAAGGATCTGGAATTTATGGAGAGATTTCCGAATCCAACATACGCAGTTCTAAGACTGTCTTACCTGGTAGGGAGCGAAGACATGGAGAACTGGAAGAAACTTCAGAAAATGTACGAGGAGAAAACACTTTTGAACCACCTGAAGGAAATTCAGAATCAGGCAGTGGACTTTATCAAGAGAGAGAAAGTCAAGATGATGAAAGCACAAGGATTGACAGAGAAAATGATGAGAGGGAATCCAGAGGAATACCAAGGACAGATGAACAACTTGATGGCAACAGTGAAGAAAATGGCAATCAAGGAATACGTGGAAGCTTAGAAAATGAAATAAGTCCAGAAAAGGAAGCTGATGAAGCTTCTTTTTTTGATGGCAAAAACACTGAAAATAGAAAAGATTACTGGATTGTAGAATTTAATGAAAATCACGAATTAGTTCCCGATTATAGTGGGCAGATAGTAACTAAAGACTTAATCAATATCCTAAGACAAAAGGATATTGATATTAAAGACCATAATCAAACTCATGGAGAAAATGAATTTGGAGAAATGACTGATGATTATATCGGATATTTCAAATTCTATTTTGATCACTATGTAGACGGCGAAATTGTCGAACATTATAGAATTGACCTTGGAGATGGTGAAGAAGTTAATGAGCGTGAATTTTCATATTTAGAAGAGCAAGTTGCACTAAGTGAGGAAAAAGCTTCACAAGAAGAAGTTAAGGAAAAGATAGAGCCTAAGTTTAAGAAAGGTGATCAGGTTAGATATAAAGATAAGGACTTTACCATTACAGATTTTGATGAACTAAGTGGAGGACTTAAAACTGTAACCATTAGAGATAATATGGAGTATATGGGAGGTATGATTAGGGGTTCGGAAGTAATTCCATATAGAAACGATTCATACCTTGAAGAAATCTTTGAAAATCTAACTCAAACATCAGAAAAATTAGCAGTAAAGGTTGGAAAAGAATTTATTTTAGAAGATAAGAATACCTTTGATGGAATTAACTTAATTGAAGCTGGAACTAAGGTAGAAGTTAATGGGGAAGAATTCCCTTTATATAAAGGTGAAACATTTGAAGAAAGTAGAAAGATTGATGACCTTTTAGATAGTGGAAATTATGAGATATACAAATTATCTGAGCATGAAAAACAAATTGAAAGACAAGTAGAGCAAGAAAGCTTTATAGATAACCACAATCTTGAAATTGACCAAATGATGGATAGATACAATGTTCCAAGAGAAGCAGCCGAAAACTTATTGAGGGGTAAAGAGGATTTAAAAAATCTAGGCTATGAACCTAATAAGGAAAGGCTAAGTTTTGCTAGAAATTATGACTTGAAAAATCATATCTACTCAGAATACCTAACACCATCAGAAAAGCTAGATAAAAATATAAAAGCTATTAAGATGCTCAAAAGACTTGAAAATGAAAATAGGAGTCCAAGAGAGTATGAACAAGCCTATCTTGCTGATTATCTAGGATGGGGTGGTCTTGCCGATGTCTTTGATGAAGAAAAGGGAGGACAATGGCTTGAAGCAAGAAATATTTTAAAAGAAAATCTAACAAATGATGAGTATTTGAATGCTAAAGAGTCTACTCTAACATCATTTTATACACCTAGAGAGGTAATGGATGGAATATATAAGACCATAACAGATATGGGTTTTAAGACTGGGAATATCCTTGAACCATCTGCAGGAGTCGGTAATTTTATTGGAAGTATGCCAAGTGAAATACAAAGCTCTAAAGTCTATGGAGTAGAAAAAGATAGTCTAAGCGGAAGAATAGCAAGAGAACTTTATCCTGAAGCTAATATTCAAATTAAAGGTTTTGAAGAAACAAACTTCTCAAATAATTTCTTTGACTTGGTAATAGGAAATGTTCCCTTTGGAGATTTTAAAGTTAACGATCGTGAATATAACAGAAATAACTTTCTGATTCACGATTATTTTTTTGCAAAGTCAATAGATAAGGTTAGGAATGGAGGAATTATTGCCTTCATAACTTCATCTGGAACTATGGATAAAAAAGATGAATCTGTTAGAAAATATATTAATGCAAGATGTGAGTTTTTAGGAGCTATGAGGCTTCCTAATACAATATTTAAAGGACTTGCTGGTACAGAAGTTACTTCAGATATTATTTTCTTGAAAAAGAGAGATTCAGTTATAGAAAGAGATGATGATTGGATTCATCTAGCAACTGATAAAAAGGGTTTGACTTATAATAAATACTTTGTAGATAATCCTCAGATGGTATTAGGGAATATGAAAGAAGTATCTGGCAGATTTGGCAATACTATTACTTGTGATGAAAAAGAAGATGAAAAGTTAAAAGACTTAATGGATATTGCAAGTAAGGAAATATCTTCAAATTCAAAATATGAAGAGGTCGAACTATTGGAAGATGAAGAATTAAGTCTTCCAGCAACAGATGATGTTAAGAATTTTTCTTACACTATTATTGATGAAGAGGTCTACCTAAGAGAAAACTCAGTCTTAATCAAGCAGAATATATCAGATAAAAATAAAGAAAAGATAAAAGATTATCTTGATGTAATGAATGCTTTAAAAGATGTAATAGAAAAACAAAAGGACTATTTTTCAGACGATGAAATAAAAGAGTCACAAGCAAAGTTAAATGAAGTCTATGATAACTTTTCAAAGAAACATGGCTTTATTAACTCCTTATCAAATACTAGAGCCTTAAAGGAAGACTCAAACTTTCCTTTGGTTTCATCAATAGAAATACTTGATGATGAGGATAATTTCAAAGCTAAGAGTGATATATTCTCAAAAAGAACAATAACAAAGGCAAAGGTAGTAGATCATGTAGACACTTCCCTTGAAGCTTTAGTCTTATCAGTTTCACAAAAAGGATATGTAGATTTTGAATATATGGAATCTATCACAAGTAAAGATAGGAACACCTTAATTGGTGAGCTTGAGGGCGAGATATTTTTAGATATTAAGGATACAGACCTAATAAATAACAGAATGCCCTTTGAGAACTTTGACAATGACGATCCATTTCATTTTTCATATGTATCGGCTGATGAATATTTAAGTGGTAATATCAGAGAAAAGATTGGCTACCTCAATTCATATATCGGAGAAATTGAAAATGTAATAGATTTAGCACCTTCTGAAAAGAAAGATACACTATTAAACGAGTTAGGCAAACTCAAATATCAAAGAGAAAAATTACAAGAAGTTATGCCTGAAGAACTTACTGCTTCTGATATAAATGTAAGGTTAGGAGCAACCTGGATACCTCAAAAAGATATAGAAGACTTTACTTTTAACCTTTTAAAAACACCAGGTTATGATAGGTGGAATATAAATGTTAGGTTCTCGCCACACTCAAGTGAATGGAATATTGAGGGTAAAAGTGTTGACTCGACTAATGACCTTGCTAACATGACTTATGGTACAAGTAGAGTAAATGCCTATAAGCTGATTGAAAATGCTCTTAATCTAAAAGATACAAAAGTATTTGACCAAATAATAAATGATGATGGGTCTAAGACTTCTGTATTAAACAAAAAAGAAACTATGCTAGCAAGTCAAAAGCAAGAACTGATAAAAGAAGAATTTAAGAATTGGATATTTGAAGATCCTGATAGAAGATATAGGCTAGAGAAGATTTATAATGAAAAATTCAATTCAATTAGAAATAGAGAATTTGATGGTTCTAACTTAACTTTTGATGGAATGAATACTGAAATTAGACTTCGAGAACATCAAAAAAATGCAATAGCTAGGACTCTTTATGGTGGAAATACACTACTTGCCCATGTAGTAGGAGCAGGAAAAACTTTTGAAATGGTAGCTTCTGCTATGGAATCTAAAAAGTTAGGACTTGCAAGTAAATCATTATTTGTAGTTCCTAACCATCTAACTACTCAAATTGGTAGGGAGTTTATGCAATTATATCCGTCAGCAAATATTATGGTGGCCGATAAAAAAGACTTCCAACCTAAAAATAGAAAAAGATTTATTGGCAGGATTGCAACGGGAGAATATGATGCAGTTATTATAGGACACTCTCAATTTGAAAAAATACCAATGTCTAAGGAATACCAGGTAAGGCATATACAAGATCAAATAGATGATATAGTTTCCTTTATTGATGAGAACAAAAGAAATAGAGGAGAAAATTTCACAGTAAAACAACTGGAAAAGACAAAGAAGAAACTCTTGGTAAGACTTGAAAAACTAAATGATGACTTTAAAAAAGATGATGTAATAACCTTTGAAGAACTAGGAGTAGATAAGTTATTTATAGACGAAGCTCATAATTACAAAAACTTATTTTTGCATACCAAGATGAGAAATGTTGCGGGTATCGGTCAGAGTGAAGCCTTTAAGTCTTCGGATATGTATATGAAATGTAGGTATATGGATGAAATGACAGATGGCAAGGGAGTTGTTTTTGCTACTGGTACACCAATATCAAATTCAATGACAGAGCTTTATACCATGCAAAGATACCTTCAGTATGACGATTTAAAGGCAAGAGGATTAGAACATTTTGACGCTTGGGCTTCTACTTTTGGAGAAACAGAAAACACCTTTGAATTATCTCCAGAAGGCACTGGTTATAGGCAAAAGACAAGATTTTCAAAGTTTTATAACTTGCCAGAGTTGATGAGCATGTTTAAAGAAGTAGCAGATATAAAGACTTCAGATATGTTAAATTTGCCAGTACCAGAAGCAAACTTCGAAGTTATTAAAACAAAACCTACTGAGGAACAAAAAGAAATATTAGAAGCTATTTCAGAAAGAGCTGATGCGGTTAGAAATAACCAAGTCGAGCCTACAGAAGATAACATGCTAAAGATTACAAATGATGGTAAAAAACTTGCCCTTGACCAAAGATTAATAAACCCACTACTTCCAGATGATCCTAATTCGAAGGTAAATGTATGTGTAAAAAATATCTTTTCAATCTGGGATAAGACAAAAGAAAATTCATCGACCCAATTAGTATTTTCAGATATGTCTACACCAAAAGGAGATGGAGAATTTAATATCTATGATGATATTAGAAATAAGCTAGTGAATATGGGAATACCTAAAGAAGAAATAGCCTTTATCCACGAAGCAGATACAGACAAACAAAAAGATGAATTGTTCTCTAAGGTAAGAAGAGGAGAAGTAAGAGTCTTATTAGGTTCTACTCAAAAAATGGGAGCAGGTACAAATGTACAAAATAAACTAATAGCCTTACACGATTTAGACGTCCCATGGAGACCGTCTGACCTAGAGCAAAGAAGTGGTAGAATTGTTCGTCAAGGTAATGAAAATGATAAAGTCAATATCTTTAGATATGTAACAGAAAATACCTTTGATTCTTATTTGTGGCAGACGATAGAGAATAAGCAAAAATTCATTTCTCAAATTATGACTTCAAAAACTCCAGTAAGAGTTGCAGAAGATGTTGATGAAGCAAGTCTATCTTATTCAGAAATTAAGGCTTTAGCCACTGGCAATCCTCTAATTAAAGAAAAAATGGATTTAGATAACGAAGTTACAAAGCTAAAAATGCTGGAAGCAAACTATAAATCTAATAAATATAAGCTTGAAGATAAGGTAAATAAATTTTATCCTCAAAGTATTTTAAAAACTGAAATGGAAATACAAGCAGTTAAAGAAGATATTGCAAGTGTTGAGAAATTAGGAGAAGGAGATAGTAAATTCACTTCAATCAGTCTTGGTGCAAATAAAATTTTAGATAAGAAAGAAGCTGGAGAGAAGCTATTAGAAGAAATAAAAAAGGTAAAGATAAATGATAGCAAGGTTATTGGTAAATATAGAAATTTAGACTTACAAGTTTCATATAACTTTATGACTAATACTCATACTTTTAAACTCCTAGGAAAAGCAGAATACTTTGGAGAGTTTTCAAACTCTACTGATGGCAATATAACAAGACTTGATAATGCTATTGAAAAAATGCCTGCAAGGCTTGGAAGATTAAATCAAAACCTTGAAAACTATAAAGAATCTTTAGAAAATGCCAAAGTAGAATTGACCAAACCATTTGAAAAAGCAGATGAGTTAAGGGATAAGACACTAAGATTAGCTGAAATTAATAAACTTTTAGATATGGGAGAAGTAGAAGAATTAGAAAACCAATCACCATTATTAGAAGATTTAAAGAGGGCGATAGTTGATTATTCTAACTACGAGTTCTCAGAATCTAATAGCTATGAAGACTTTGACAAATTATACCCTGATTTAAGCCATATAGGACTTGCCTATACAGAAACACCTGATGGTAAGCACACGATTCAATATGAGGTAAATTTAGAAGAAAAAACATGGACTCAGTATGTAGATAATGTAGCTATTAGAACAGAATCTTTTGTAGAAGAAGATATATCTAATTCACAAGCTATTAAAGATATGACTGAAGCCATAAAGATGTCAAGTTTTGACGATCTGGTATCAGTAGATGAAGAAGATTTAAAACAAGCCCTAGGTTTAGAAATAGATGATGATGGAAACTTCTATGATCCACTAGCAAAAGATCTTGATAATGATGGAATACCAGATAGGTATGACAATGATTTTAAAGATAGTGATTACTTTGAATCAACCTATGATGTAGAGGATAATCTTCAGGCAAGGGAAGAGAAACCATCTATATTGGGACAAATATCAAAATTCAAATCGGAAGAAGAAAAGATAAAAATCAAGAAAAAAACGAAAAAGCACAAGAAAGATAGAGGAGGGCGAAAGGCTCTCCTTATTTAGTACAAGGAGGAAATTATGGAATACAAAGATATTAGAGAAAACTTAGAAGAAATGATGAATGATAATTACAAGGATTTTATAAAAGCACTTGTGAGCATAGAAAAAGGCGTTACTGATGAAAAGGCACTTGAAGAAGTCTATGTTTTATTTATGATCAAAGACACAACAGGTCTATTAAATGATGACTTTGACTATATGATTGATGATATGAAAGAACAAGGGAAGATTGTTGGAAATACCAATGAACTTGAAGAAAAAGATGATCTTATAAATCTCGTGGGTAATATAGCAGGTCAAGTAGAAAATCTTGAAAGAGAAAATGCTAGTGGAGAAAAGTTCAAGGTAAGTAACTTTTCAATTGTTTCAAAAGATGACGGTGGGAATAAAATTTATACCAATTGTTCAGCCTATGGAGATAAGACAAAAGATTTAGAGAACCTAAAACAAGGAGATTTTGTTAAAATATTTGGACAAGTAAAAACAAGTATTGATAACAACGGAAAGGAACATAAGAATGTCCGTATTTTGTCCTCTAAGCTCTTAAAATCAAAAGAACAAGTAAAGAGTCAAGATAAAGATAAAGATAAAAAGTCCATATTAGGGCAAATAAAAAGCTTTAAGACAGATGACAAAACTAAGTCAACTAAGAAAGACCATAGCAAAGATACAGAGAGATAAATATCGGCAGTCTTCGGACTGCCTTTATTTTTTTGTATTTGTGTTTTAGAAAAGTGAATAATATTATGAAAAAAGTGAAGATTTATGCTATAATATAATTGATACAGAATTCATGAATGGAGAGATAGTCATGTTAAAAATCAGCTATAAAAAGCTATTTAAAAAAATGATTGACCTAGATTTAAATAACACAGAATTAATGGAAAAAACAAATATTAGTAGAAGTACATTTTATAAAATGAAAAATGGGGAGAATATTACAACTGACGTATTGTTAAGAATATGTGAAGGATTAAATTGTAATCTTTGCGAAATTATGGAGTTAGTTAAAGATGAAAATGATTGATTATGTTTTAGATAAGACAAATGAATATATTAAGATCGCATCTAAAGAAACTTGAAAAAGAATAGGACAGTTTTTTACGAGTAAAGAAACAGCAAAATTTATGGCATCTTTAATTGAGTTAAATATTAAAAGAGATGAAATATCTATTCTTGATCCAGGAGCTGGCTCTGGAATCCTTTCTGCGGCACTAATTCAGAGAATTATTGATAGTAAACTTATAAAAAAGATAAATTTAACATGTTATGAAACAGATGAAGATATTGTAAATTTGCTGGAAGCTAATTTATATTGGATAAAGGAAAATTCAAATGAATGAAGATAAGTTTTTAGGACCGAGAAAATAAGGGGAGGTGTTTATTATTAAAGGTGAAGTATCTAAAAAAGATTTGATTAGAGAAATTGAAAAAGCCATTAAAAGTGATGAATTGGGAGCATTCATTGGAGCGGGACTATCAATTCCTGCTGGATTTTGTAGTTGGAAAGAACTTCTAAGAGAGCCTGCAAAAGAAATTGGGTTAAATGTTGAAAAAGAAAATGATTTGGTTAGCTTAGCTCAGTATTATGCTAATTCAAAGAAGAGAACATCAATAGATGACTTGATCAAAGTGCAATTTTCTCAATTACTAAAACCTACTGATAATCATAAACTATTATCACAGTTACCGATTTCCACTTTTTGGACGACTAATTATGATAAGTTAATTGAAAAAGCTTTAGAAGATAATATGAAAAAGCCTTATGTAAAAACAACAGATGAGCAATTAAGAGGCACAAATCATGATTTTGATGCAATCGTTTATAAACTACACGGAGATGTAGAAACTCCTGAAGATGCAGTACTTACAAGAAGTGATTATGAAGAATTTGGATATAACAAAAGAAAGTTATTCAGAGAAGTTTTAGAGGGAGATTTGCTTACCAAGACATTTCTATTTTTAGGATTTAGTTTTGAAGATCCAAACTTTAACTATGTAATTGGAAGATTGAGGGTATTGCTCGATGAAAAGAATACAAGAAAACATTACTGTATTATGAAAAGGATCCAAGATACCGATGAGGATTATGAATACAAAAAAGCAAGACAGGAGCTACAAATTGAAGATCTAAATAGATATGGTATTTTTACATATTTAGTAGATAAATATGATGAAATCACTGAAATATTAAGTACTCTTGTTGATAGATTTAGAAGGAAAACAATATTTATATCGGGTAGTGCGTACTCCTATTCGACTTATTCTCAGGAAACTGGAGAAAATTTTATTCATAAACTATCTTTTGAACTATCAAAAAATGGTTATCATATTGTGAATGGATATGGTAAAGGTGTCGGTGATTTTGTATTAAATGGAGTTGCAGATTATTGTTTGACTCATAAGTCCAAAATAAATGATTTTTTAACGCTTATGCCTTTTCCTCAAAATAGTTCATTAGGTATTGATTTAGATAAGCTATATAAAGAAAATAGAGAGCAGATGATTGAAAATTGTGGCATCGCTATATTCATTTTTGGAAACAAAAAAACAGAAGATATTGCACATGGAGTGATGGATGAATTTGAGTTATGTAAAAAACATGGATTAGTATGTTTGCCTATTGAATATACTGGCGGGGCAGCCAAAGAAATATTTAAACAAACAACTCAAGAAATTTTAGACAAACATATAATAAGTGCAATTGAACAGGCAAATAAACAAAGCAATGGCGATATAGATATGTCTATTAAAAACATAGTACAAGCAGTTAAAATATTAAATAAGGAGGAGTTTTAAATGGCAAAAAGACAGGTGTTTTTTAGCTTTCATTACGACAATGATAATTGGAGGGCAGGACAGGTTCGCAACATGGGGAAAGTAGACAGTAGCTCTACCTTTTCAGATAATGACTGGGAGGAAGTAAAAGAAAAAACTGAAAGTAAAATTAAAGAATGGATTGATGAACAGCTAAACAAGCGTTCATGTTTAGTTGTTTTGATTGGAGAAAAAACAGCAAATAGAAAATGGATAAATTATGAAATAAAAAAAGCATACGAGTTAAACAAAGGTATTGTTGGAATTTATATCCACAAGTTGGAGAATGCATTGGGAGAGCAAGATGATAAGGGCAACAATCCTTTTGATTATTTAACATTAGAAGGTGAAAAACTGTCAAAGTATGTTAAATGTTTTGATTCTGTATACTTATCAAGCAAAAATGTTTATAGCGATATTAAAGATAATATTGAAGATTTAATTGAGTATGGAATAGAACATAAACCATCAACTTTGTAATAAATGATGATGGAGAGAAGCTACCTCTCCACCTCCTTCCCATAATAATTTTCATAGTTTTTCCTATACTGAACAAGGTCAGAAAATTGTTCTTTATTCAAAGAATACTCTTGCATAAGGGTGTTCTTTTTTTCTTGCAATTTATCGAGTTTGGATAGTATTTCTTTTGTCTTTGGTAGCTTATTATAATTTTCTAAGATTTCTTTTGCGGCTATTTTATAAATGGAAAGTTCGCTATAATACTCGTCTGCAAATTGCTTATCTTCAGGATTTTTCTTATGGTATTTATAGATTTCACGATACTTATTTATAGTATTAATATCTTCCATATCTTGGGATAAACTTTTCATTTCACTTTCAACTTTCTTTATTTTATCTAACAAGTCTTGTCTATCATCGGCAGATTTTTTTATTAGATCATCAAGTTGTGTAATTGAATTAATTCCTTGTTCTCTAAGTTTAATTATTGAATCAGCCATTGTTTTGATATTATGTTTTCTTGCCCAGACTTCGTAACCTTTAGAGGATTGTACTTTTTCATTAGTAGATATATCAATAACATTTCCTACACGTTTTTTAATAGGATTAGCTTTGTTCATAATAGCTAAATCTATTCTTTCTTTAATTTTATCTTCAGTATAATCTTCTCCGATAGTCTTTGCTCTTGTAAATCTTTGCTTATCTTTATGACGAAAAGCAATATGTTTACCAAACTTAATTTCATAATCAAGAGATTTCATATTTTCTAAAAACTCTTTCCACGAGTTAGACTTATTAATCATTCTATCTATATCAAATTGCAGTTTAGACTTCCAAGAATTTCCTTTCTTGTTTTGGTCATATTCATACCAGGATTTACCAGAAGTTTTATATTTTCTTTTGTAAGCTTCATAATATTTATCAATGACTGAAAGCTTATTTTCTTTACACAATTCATCACTTTGATACCTGATTTTATGGTAAGTTTTTTTGTTAGATTGGTAGCATTTACCAGTCTTATAATTAACATTATTAAAAATAATATGGTTATGGATATGCCATCTATCTATATGAGTTGCAAGAACAAATTCATAATCTTCTTTTAAAATTTTCTTACATAATTCCATTCCAATTTCATTAGCTTTTATAGGATCAACCTCTCCTGGTAGAAAAGATTGAATTAAATGTCTAGCCAAAACTGTACCTTTAGTATCATTGTCTTCTCGTGTTTTCATAAATTGAATGTGTGCAGTAGATGGATGACATTTGAATGAAGATACCAAGATTTTTTCATCAGTTTTTTCACTCTTAGTTATATAGTCTATTGCCAAATTTAGAGTTGATTTTATAGGATGTATTTTCGTAATTGCCATACTAATCACCAGAACTTTCTTTTGATTTATTAAGAAGTAGGGAATGGATCTGCCATATTTCTTTTGATAATTTTTCTATCTGTTTATTCATTGATTCAATTTCATTTTTGTAAATAACACCAGTTGTATTAGTAGCTTTTGCAATCTGGTTTATATTATTTGTTGCATTTGAAAGTAGCCATTGTAGGTTTCTAAATGGTTCTAAATCTACAACATAAATCTCTTTTTCTAACACACATTTCCTAAGAAAGTGGGACATAGTTTTGCAGTTTGCAAGTTTCATTTTCTTTTCAAAGATTTCTTTTTCTTCATCTGTTAAATATATTTTTAGTTGATTATTTCTTTTTCTATTATCCATAGTATATCTCCTTATCATAAAATATTGGGGTCTTAGGGTTCTCCCTAACAAGGTAAAATTGATAAAAAAAGAAGCAGTCCATAAAGGTTCTGCTTCATCAATTTTTCGTAAGTGGGTACTCACTTACTGTGCTTGCTATTAAAGTTATAAGCGTTAAGCGTTTATTCAGTTTTATTAATTATACCGCATTTAAATAAATTAATTAAGAAGTATACGGTAGAGTAGAGCAAAATTTATAATTTGATTGATATTGAAAATATTTTTCAATTAAGATATAATAAAAACCGAGGGAATCCTCGGAAAATAATTGAATGATTGGAGGTATTTTATTGAAAGATAAGGAAACAAAAGTTGGTCAAATTAGAAAAAAAGAAATTCGAGATGCAGCAATGAGATGTTTTTTGAATAAAGGATTTCAGAATACAACAATGGAAGATGTGATTAAAGAAGTTGGCATGAGCACAGGTGGTGTCTATCATCATTATAAAAGCACAGCTGAAATGCTTAAAGATTTAATGCTTGATGGAAATCAGTATAGAAATAATTTAATTGATAATTATTTAGAAGCTCACATAGGTCAAGATAAATATGAACAGATGAGTGAAATTTTAGTGGATAAGTGTCTACCAGATACAGATATTACTAAGGTTTATTCTCTTTTATTACAATCAAAAAAATATAATGAAGATTTAGAAAAGATGTTTCAAGATTTGAAAACAGAAACAGTAAATCAATTAGATTCAATATCTAATAAATTAGGAATTGATTCAAAGATTTTTGAAGATGGTTTTTTAGTAAATTATATAAATGGAATGATATTAAGCTCGCAAGTTCTTAATGCAAGAGATTCATATGATGAGAATAGGAAATATCTAAAAGATACAATTTTAAATTATATTTTAGATTTAGAAAAAAATAGATAACTAAGGAGGTTTCAGAAATGAATAAAAAATTAGAAGTTAGAGATTTAATTAATGTTGGTTTGTTTGCAGTACTTGGGTTTATTTTTATGCTAATAGGCTCATTTACAGCTATGGTTCCTGTTTTGATGCCAATTGTTCCCTTAGTACAGGGAATTTTAGTTGGACCTAGTAACATGCTTTTTTCAACAAAAATTAAGAAGCCAGGAATGCTTTTTATTCAAACAATGCTAATATCTTTAGCTTATGTCATCATGGGTCATGGTCCATGGGCACTTTTAACAGGAGCAATTGCAGGATTTATTGGAGAAATAATATTAAAATCAGGCTCTTATGACAGTAAAGGAAAATCTAGATTAGCATTTTCTTTTTCAAGTCTTTGCACTTTAGGAAACTATGTTCCGATTATCATCTCAAGAAATGAGTATGCACAAGGGCTTTTAAATCAAGGTTATAAGCAAGAATTTATTGACACAATGATGAAAGTTATGCCTGATTGGATTTTAATAGTTATGGCTATTTTAGGATTTATTGGTGCTTTTGTAGGTTGTAGCTTAGGAATTGTGTTTTTGAAAAAACATTTTTCAAAAATTGGTAAGTAAGAATTAGGGAGCGGGTTATTAGATATGATAAGGATAGATTTTAGAGCAAAATTATTTTTAATGATGGTTATTTCTTTTATTATGACAATTGGAAATATTCAAAGCCTAAATCCTATATATTATGTATTAATATGTATGCTCCCTACTTTTTTATTATTTTTATCTGGACATATAAAATCCGGGATTAAATCAATCATACTTTTTATAATATTGAATATTATAGAAATTAATATTAGGGAATTAAATGATTCTATAATATTATCACTTATACACATAGTTATAATTATAATAAAAAGAGTTTTTGCACCTATGGTTATGGGAAATTATATAATTTTAACGACTAGTGTAGGAGAAGCAATTTGTTCATTAAAAAAGGTGAAGTGTCCTGATCAGATAGCCATTCCTGTTGCGGTTATGGTTAGATATTTTTATGCAACAAGAATTGAGTATAGACAAATAAAACAAGCTATTTATTTGAGGGGTATAAGTTTTAGGAAATTTTTAAAGAATCCTATTTTATTAATTGAATATAGGATAATCCCACTATTGATGACCCTATCAAATTCTGCTGATGAATTGACAGTAGCTTCATTAACTAAGGGTCTTGCTGTCAATCAAAATAGATCAAATATTAGAGAAGCAAAGTTAACATTTGCTGACTATTTAATTTTTTTTGTTTCTATTTTAGTTTTATTTTTTTATATAAGAGGTAGAAAATATGCTTAAAATAAGAAAGCTTGATTTATCTTTTGATGATGAAAATATCTTAAAAAATCTAAATTTTGAATGTAAAGCTGGTGAAATTACAGTTATTACAGGACATTCTGGATGTGGAAAAAGCACACTATTAAAAGCAATTAATGGAGTAATACCTGAATACCTTGATGCTAATATTAATGGAGAAATAAAATATAACAGCCTAGATTTACTTAGTAAAAATATATTTGAAAGATCATGTATTATTTCAAATGTATTTCAAAATCCAAAATCTCAATTTTACTGTATGAATTCCACTGAGGAGTTAGCCTTTCAGCTAGAAAATAGAAATACTGACAAGTCAGAGATAATCAATAGAATAAAGAAATACTCAAAACTCTTAAATATAGAATACTTATTAGACAAAAATATATTTGATTTATCTGGTGGAGAAAAGCAAATGATAGCACTTGCAGCTTGTGCAATTTCTGAAAATGATATTATTTTATTAGATGAACCATCTTCATCATTAGATAATGAATCTATAGAAAGGTTAAAAGAAGCCTTAGTGAAATTAAAAGAATTAAATAAGATAATAATTGTTGTGGAACATAGATTATTTTATTTAAAAAATATAATGGATAAGCTATGTATTATTGATAATGGGTCTTTAAATTTATACGAAAAAGAAGATTTAAATGATTATAATTTGAAAGCTATTGCAGAAGGATATGAACTTAGAACATTTAATAAAATAGAGAAAAGTGATTTAGAAATTAATAAATATTATAAAGTGAATTTATTGGATGATAAAAATAATTTTAGCAATGGAGATTTATCATGTCATAATTTTAAGAAAAAATATGAAAAGAATAAAATTTTTGACTTTAGTATTTCCTTTAATAAGGGAGTAAATTTTATCATTGGAAAAAATGGAATAGGGAAAAGTACTTTCATTAAATTATTGACCGGTATTACAAAAGGTCACGGAGATGTATTTGTTAATCAAAAAAAAGTTACAAAACAAAATAAAGAAATTTTTATGGTAATGCAAGATCCTAGCTCCCAGCTTTTTACAGAAAGTGTATTATCGGAAGTATCAACAGTAAGTGAAGATAAAAGCCTAAATGAAAAAATGTTGGAAAAGATGGGATTATTATCAAAGCTTGAAAAACATCCTCAAAGTTTATCGGGAGGAGAGAAGCAAAGATTGTTGATTGCTATAGCAAGGCTTAGTAATAAACCTATTATTATCTTAGATGAGCCTACAAGTGGATTATGTAAACCACAGATGAATACATTAATTAATTTCCTACACGATATGGAGAGAGAAGGAAAACTCATTATAATTATTACACACGATTTTGAATTTATAAAACACTGTGATGGTACAATATATGAATTTCTAAAATAAAATGCAAATGGATACAATTATGGAGGTGTTAAATTATGAAAGAAAAAAGTCCTGCTGTAATATTGTGGGAGCTTGCATATAAGGAACATTCAAAGTTAAAAACATCTGTATTTATAGCAAGTATCGGTGTTATTGCCGGAATTGTTCCATACATTGCTGCAAGCCGTATTTTAGTCTATTTATTAAATGGAATTGCAGATTTCAAGGTCTATTTTTTATGGATGGGAATAGGTCTGTTATCTTATATTTTAAAATCTGTTTTATACTCTACGGCGTTATCTGTATCTCATAAAGCGACTTTTAGTGTATTGAAAGATATTCGCTTGAGAATGATTGATAAACTTCCGAAGATGCAGTTAGGAGAAATAATCTCTGTTCCAAGCGGAAACTTTAAGCAGATTATAGTGGATCAGGTTGAAAGTATGGAGAAACCGCTCGCTCACCTGTTGCCTGAAATGACATCGAATCTCTTAGGTTCTTTGAGTATATTTATTTACTTATTATTTCTTGATTGGAGAATGGCTCTTTTATCATTAGTATCCATTCCTGTGGGGATGCTTTTTATGGGACTCGTAATGAAAAATTATGCTGTTCAATATGAAGGATCTGTAAAGGTAAATCGAGAAATGAATTCTGCAATTATTGAGTATGTTAATGGAATAGAAGTGATAAAAACATTTAATCAAGACAAGAGATCGTACGCAAAGTACAAAGATAAAGTCATTGCAAATGCAAGATACTTTTATGAATGGATGAAGAGCTGTCAGTTACCTGTATCTTTATCTAAAAACATATCTCCTACTACAATGATCACAGTGCTTCCATTTGGTTGGTATTTCTACATTAGCGGCAGTTTAAGTGCAGAAGTATTTATATCTGTAATTATTCTATCTTTAGGTATTGCAGGACCTTTACTTGAAACAATCAATTTTGTTGATGGTCTTGCTAAGATAGGGACTATTGCAAATTCTATTAACTTAATTTTAGAAGGAAAAGAACAAAAGCATTCTGATAGAGAAGTGACTATCCAGCAATATAATATTGATTTACAAAATGTAAAGTTTGGATATGAAGAAGAAAAAGAAATTCTTCATGGAATATCCCTAAACATAAAAGAAGGTACAACAGTGGCTTTTGTTGGACCAAGTGGAAGTGGCAAGTCAACTTTAGCAAAATTAATAGCTGGATATTGGGATAGCATGGAAGGAAATATAAATATTGGTGGACACAATCTTAAGGAAATTCCATTAAAGCAATTATATAGTTTGACCGCCTTTGTTTCTCAGGATAATTTTTTGTTCAACGAAAGTATTAGGGAGAATATAAGAATGGGCAATCCAAGTGCCAGTGATAAAGAAGTAGAAGACATTGCTAAGAAATCGGGTTGTCATGATTTTATTATGAAAATGGAACATGGTTACGATACGGTTGTCGGAAGTAGTGGGAGCCATGTTTCTGGTGGAGAAAGACAAAGAATATCAATTGCAAGAGCAATGCTCAAAAATGCACCTATTGTAATACTTGATGAAGCTACTTCATATATAGATCCTGAAAATGAAGTGATTATAAAGCAAGCTTTATCAAAGCTTATAAAAGATAAAACGGTGATTATTATTGCTCATAGGTTATCAACTATAACAGATGCAGAACAAATATTCTTAATTGAGAATGGAGAGCTTGTTTCACATGGTAAGCATGAAGAACTTATGGAAGATTCTGAGTTATACCAAAAGATGTGGAATGCCCATATTGGAGTAAAGGATGGTGAAATAAAATGATAAGTGCCTTAAAGAAAATTTTAGACTTCTCAGGTGATGAGAAGAAAAATGTATACCATTCTATATGGGTAAGTTTCTTGTTTGCAATTTTTCACATGCTCCAAATCAGTGCAATATACATTATTGTTAAAGCTATTGTTGAAAAAGATATGAGTATGACACCTGCATGGATTGCTTTGATACTTCTTGTTATAAGCATAGTTGGCAGAAGTGTTGCAAATTATTATTCACAGTTACAGCAATGCCATGCAAGTTATTTTATGGTGGCAAATAAAAGAGTTGCAATAGGTGAAATGCTCAAAAAAATACCTATGGGATTCTTTAATGAAAATAATATTGGTGAAATCGTTGGAATTTCTACAACTGTTTTGGAAGATGTAGAAAATACTGCGGCAATGGTTATGGTAAATACCTTATCTGGTTTTATTAACACAATAATTTTTACAATAATGATTTTGGCTTTTGAATGGAGGATCGGTCTTATTGTTACAATTGGATGCTTGTTGTACTTATTAATTCTTTCAAAAATGGAAAACAAGTCAAGAAATGTTCTTCCTAAAAGACAAGTGGCATCGGCAAAATTAGTTGACACTATTTTAGAACAAATAGGTGGAATGGCTGTTATAAAATCCTTCAATTTAACAGGGAAAGGAGATGAAAAAGTCAGAGATGCTATTGAAAATAGTAGAAAAATAAATCTTGATTGTGAAAAACTGTTTACACCTTATACGATTTTGCAAAATATTCTTTTGGATTTGTTTAGCATTTTGATAATAGGTGCAGGTATTTTCTTTTATATTAATGGAGAACTTTCATTCTTAAATACAGTTATGACGATTATAATTTCTTTTCTTGCTTTTTCTCAAATAAAATTGGCAGGAAGTGCAACAACCTCTCTCAGAGTTGTTAGTGGATCTATTGAACAAACAAAGAAGTTAGAGGAATTTCCACAGATGGATATTGATGGAAAAGACATAAAGCCTACTACTTTCGATATTTCTTTTGATAATGTAGAGTTTTCATATTCAGGCAAAAAAATCCTTGATGATATTTCGGTCAAGATACCACAAAAACAAATGACAGCTATAGTTGGAGCTTCAGGAGCTGGAAAAACTACATTTTGTAATTTGATAGCGAGATTTTGGGATGTAGAGAAAGGAGAAATCAGCATAGGTAAACATAATATTAAAGAATATTCATTGGAGTCATTAATGAGACAAATTAGTATGGTTTTTCAAAATGTTTATTTATTTCAAGACACTATTGAAAACAATATAAAGTTTGCCAAGCCAGATGCTACTCATGAGGAAGTTATAGAAGCTGCAAAGAAAGCGTGTTGTCATGAATTTATTATGAAACTTCCTGAACAATATGAAACAGTTATAGGAGAGGGAGGTGCAAGTTTATCTGGTGGAGAAAGACAAAGAATATCTATAGCAAGGGCTATGATAAAAAATGCCCCGATTATTATTTTTGACGAAGCTACTGCAAATGTAGACCCTGAAAATGAGGATAAACTACAGATTGCTATGGAAGAACTTACAAGAGATAAAACTGTAATAATGATTGCACACAGACTAAAAACCATAAAAAATGCAAATCAAATTCTTGTCTTGGCTAATGGAAAGATAACGCAACAAGGTACACATGAAGAACTTATTCAAGTTGATGGTATCTACAAAAAATTTGTTGAAGCAAGACAAGTGGCAGCAAAGTGGCAGTTGTCATAAGTTATAAAAATATTGAAAACAACTGGAGGAAGTCATATGGGAAAACAAGATATGAAAACACAACTATTAACCAAAAGTCCTAAAGAACTGTTATTTAAGTTGGCAATTCCCGGAATAATCGGGATGATTGTCATAGGATTGTATCCATTTATGGATGGTGTGTTTGCAGGATGGCTCATTGGTGATTATGCTATGTCAGCCATTAGTGTGTCTATGTCCTTAACGATTATAAATGGAGGAATATCGGCATTGATTGGCGTTGGAAGTGCCTCAATACTATCAAGAGCAATCGGAAAGGGCGATAAAGAAACGACAGATAAAATATTCGGGAATTTTTGTTACTGGGTAATATTTTTTTCTGTAATTATCACGATATTGGGTTTGGTTTTTGCACCTCATTTTTTAGATTTGGTAGGAGCTAAAGGAAATATTAAAGAACTTGGTGTGAGATATTTAAGAATAGTTTTCTTTGGCTCTATATTTGTGAATTTTGCTCAAGCGGGAAATATGACAATGCGTGGCGAAGGTGCATTAAAGCAATCAATGATGATTATGGGCGCGGGAGCTATATTAAACATTATTTTAGATCCTATTTTTATGAAGTTGATGGGTGAATATGCGATTGAAGGTGCAGCTATTGCAACTGTAATATCTCAAATTGTACAAGCAATATTGACATTCCACTATTTTTCAAAGAAAAGTGCTTTTGTAGGGATCCATAAAATTCAAAAATACAAGGCAATTTATAGCGAAATGTTCAGTATAGGAAGTTCAGCAATGATGATGCAAATTTTATTTGCAGTACAGCAAACATTTTTGTTTAAGCAAGCCTTTGCGTATGGAGGAGATGATTGGGGAATTTTGATGTCTGCTACAATGCGATTATATATGTTTTCCTTTATTCCACTGTGGGGTATGAGTCAAGGCTTACAACCTGTTATTGGAGCTAATTTCGGAGCAAAACAATACGGAAGAGTAAAAGATACGATGAAGATTTTTATGTATGGTGCAACAATTCTTGCAGCTGCTTCATGGATACCATCAATGTTTTGTTCAGAAAAATTACTATCATTATTCAGTGTGAGAAGGGAGATTATTGAAGTTGGTGTTGTAAACTTTAAGATGTTTTATTCAACATTCATCTTATATGGAATTATGATTATGACACTTACATTTTTCCAATCCATAGGAGATGGAAAAAAAGCAGGCATGATTGTAATGCTTAGACAGTTAGTTTTATTTATTCCTGCAATATTACTATTTCCAAAGGCATTTGGAGCGTCAGCAGTTTGGTGGACAGAACCTATCGTAGATTTTAGTATGATTATGTTGGGACTGTTTTTAATGCTTAATGGACTTAGGAAAATGGGAAAAGACAAAGCATAAATACAAGGACATTTGATATAAAAGCGAAAATAATCAAAAGAGGCTGTAGGTATGGATGCTATTTATCTATAATGAACGGAGGGAAAGGGAGATGAACAAGTGTATAAGTTACCTTGTAGAATTGAAATGGAATAAAAATACTCCTTTTTTCTATAATTCTTGTAGTTGTCTGTCTTTACATTTTCTCGTCTAAACAATTAAATATAGTAAAAGAAAGAACGGATTTCTTTCATTTCAGAGGACTTCTTATGCCAAGATGCAGGAGTCCTCCTTTTTTGTCTGAAAAACAAATAGACAAAAAAGAAATGGAGGAAACTTTATGGCAAAAGAGTATTACCTTTATGTCAGAGGGCAAAAGGTAAAAGTCAGTGAAGATATTTATAAAGTCTACTGGCGAGAAAAAGAACACGAAAAGTATTTGGAGCAGGTGGACAAGAAAAACCACTTGCTATTTTTTTCGTCTCTAAATCACGATGGGAATTTTGAAGATAATCTAGAAGATAAAAATGTTGATGTTGAAAAAGTTGTAGCTACACAAATGATGATTGAAGCACTAAGAAATGCAATGTCAAAGTTAAATAAGGATGAACGAGAAATAATTGAAAGATTATATTTCAATGATGAAACACTTCGTGCAGTATCAAAGACTCAAAATATATCACATACTGCTTTAATAAAAAGGCGAGATAAGATTTTAGAAAAACTAAAGAAATTTATAGAAGAAATATAGTTTCTGGTTACCAAAGAGGGCAAATTTTCCTTTATAAAGTGAGGGGAGTTTTGTCCTCTTTCTATTTTAAAAGCAATCTAAATAATATTTGAACCTTAACAATTGAATAGACCAAGACAAGACATTAATCATTTTTGGAGCGTAATAACCTATCCGCCAAGATCTTTCTGCTGAATAATTCGGTAAAACAAGTACTGCTAAGCAAAAAGCAAGGGAAGAAGAAAGGGAGCGATAAGTAAGAGTTTGAACATAGGGAGGGATACCCTATTCGCTATGAAGAAAATGAGGATAATGATACTTCTAAGGTTGAAGCCGGCTCATCCTGAACAGAGGCGGAGGTGAGATTCCTATGTTGCTAATCCAATGCACTTGTCAATGTCAAAAAACTTTAAAAATATTAAAATAAATATTTTAAATATATTATTTGGAGGATTTATGATTAATGAAAATATAAAAGTAGTTCGTGTTTGTGAAAAAGCATTTCTAACATTAAAAGAAGCATCTGAATATTTTAATATTGGTCAAGATAAAGTTAGACAATTAACGGATGAAAATGATTGCGATTTTGTATTATTTAATGGTAGTAAGCGTCTTATTAAGAAAAAGTTAATGGAAGAATATTTAAATAGACAGTTCTCTATTTAATCTAAAACTATATATAAAACACGCTTAATGCGGTATAATAATTATAGCGTGTCTTTTATCAAAAAAGGAGAATTTTTATGGTAAAAAGACGCAAAGATAGTAAAGGGGTTGTTTTAAAAGACGGTGAATATCAAAGATCAAATGGCACTTATGAATTTAAGTGGCAAGACAAAATAGGTCGTAGAAAATCTATCTATGCGAAAACTCTAAAAGAATTAAGAGAAAAGGAATTAGATATTTTACGCAATACTATAGATGGAATCAACAACGAAGGAAGTAGCTTATCTGTAAATGATACTTTTAAGCTATGGACAAAGGTAAAAAGAGGTTTAAAAGATAATACCTTTAAAAATTACATCTATATGTATCAACAATTTGTCGAACCGACTTTTGGTCGCATTAAACTATCTGATATTAAAAGATCTGATGTTAGAAGTTTTTATAACAGATTAAAGGAAGATCAGGGATTGATGGTTTCTACCATAGATTGTGTTCATACTGTCTTACATCAGGTTTTAGAATTAGCAGTGGATGACGAATATATAAGATTTAATCCATCTGACAATGCTTTGAAGGAATTGAAAGTAGCTTATCGAAATGAATCTCTGAAGAAAAAAGCCATGACAATAGAAGAACAAGTGCTATTTGAAGAATATTTATCTAATAGTGATGAATATAAAAAATGGTATCCAATATTCATTGTTATGCTTTGGACAGGAATGAGAGTTGGAGAAGTTACAGGATTGCAATGGGACGATCTAGATTTTGATAATGGTCTTATAAATGTAAATAGGACTTTGGTATATTATAGTAAAGGTAAAGGATTAAACAATAGATATGCTATTAATACACCGAAGACAGTATCAGGTAAGCGAAGTATTCCTATGGTTCAAAAAGTAAAAGATGCTTTTCTTATGGAAAGAGAGTTACAAAAGACTTTTGGAATCGAATGTTGTGATTCAATCGATGGATTTAAAGACTTTGTATTTTTAAATAGGTTCGGAAAGGTTCACAATAATGGAACACTTAATAAAGCTTTAAGAAGAATTGTTAGAGATTGCAATTTAAGTATAATGGATAAAAATAAATCGAGCTCTAATGATATTCTATTAGTTCCACATTTAAGCAATCACATTTTCAGACACACCTTTACTACAAGGCTTAATGAACAAAATATAAATACAAAAGCAATGCAGTCTATTCTAGGTCATTCTGATATTAGTACAACAATGGATATATATGTAGATGCAACAGAAGATTTTAAGATAGAACAGATGGGAGAATTTGAAAAAGCGATGAAATTTATATTTTAGAATTTACGACAGCTTACGACAAATTTACGACAATTTGCTAGAAATCTATAGGCACTTATAGAGAGTTAGCAAATTGTCGTAAATGGAAAAGTACCATAAAATAGACTTTTATAGAGATTTAGACAATTATCTAAAGTAGAGGGGATTTTCCCAACAATGAAACCAGTTGGAAATAATTCTTCTGACAGTTCAAAAGATGGTGAAGACAATACAAAAGCGAAGAAATTAGACTTGTCAAAAGTAAAAGTTGAACCATTATTTGAGGATTTTGTAGATTTTGATAAATTCTCAGAATCTGATTTTAGAGTTGTGAAAGTAAAATCTTGTGAAGAAGTTCCAAAATCCAAGAAATTATTAAAATTCACTTTGAATGAAGGATCAGGAAAAGACAGAATCATATTATCAGGAATCAAAAACTACTACAGTGCAGAAGACTTAGTAGGTAAAACATTACTTGCAATAACAAACTTACCACCAAGAAAAATGATGGGAGAGGAATCTTGTGGAATGCTTTTATCTGCAATCTGCGAATATGAAGGAGAAGAAGTATTGAATCTTATAATGTTAGATTCAAATATTCCAGCAGGATCAAAAATTTATTAATTAAATTATCAGGCGATAGAATTGAATTCTGTCGTCTTTTTTTATTGCTATGAATTTCATATACATTTCATAAAACTTTTGTAACATATACATGTAACAAAGATAAGGAGATATTTATGATAAAAAATGCGATTGCTTATATAACAAGAAAAAGAAATAGGTCTTTGATAATACTGATAATTCTAACACTTGTTTTATCGTGTTTATATGCTTGTTTGAGTATAACGAAATCACAGAAAACATTGGAGAAATCACTATATGAAACATCAAATTCTTCTATTTCTATAACGAAAAAAAATAAAAACGGATATTTTGATATAAAAAAATTTGACAAATTAAAACAAATCAAAGATATAAAAGAGGTTTCATATCATTATGAAGGATTAGCCAACTTAACAAATACTAATGTAGTTGAAAGTGATCAGAAAGTTATGCGCGAAGATTTGTCACCGAATATGAAAAACTTAGTATCAATAAATGCTATGACAGATCAAAAACGCAATCAATTATTTACAAGCAAAGTTTTTACTATAAAACAAGGTAAGAATTTAGATAAAAAAGATGATAATAAGATTCTTGTTCATGAAGAATTTGCGAAGAAAAACAAGCTGAAACTTCACGACAAGATAGGTCTAAAGTTCATGAATATGAATGGAAATGGAGACACAAATAAAGAAACACAATATGAGATAGTTGGAATTTTTTCAGGAAAAAAACAAGAAAAATACACAGGTCTATCTTCTGATTTTAGCGAAAACTCAATGTTTGTAAATTATAACTCAGCTCAAAATTCATTGGATATTAAAGACAATGAAAAAATCGCTAATAAAATATCTGTTTACACACAGAATTCAGATTCAATGGATAACGTAATAAATCAAATCAAAAACCAAATTGGCAATTCTTCGAAATACATTATCGAAAAAGATGACAATGCATTTAAAGAAGCAATTGATTCGATAAACAGCGTAAAGCACATCATACAAATGATGACTTATTCCATCATGATAGCGGGACTTGTAGTTTTATCATTGATTTTAATCTTATGGTTAAGAGAAAGAATTTACGAAATAGGAATACTTTTATCAATAGGTGTTAGTAAAGTTAAAATCATAGGGCAATTCATCATGGAGCTTGTATTCGTATCCTTTCCTGCAGCACTGTTATCCTACATTAGTGGGGGTTTTATCATGAAACAAATAGTATCAGGAATAACCAAATCAGAAAATGCATCATTTGCAAAAAGCTTATTAATTACAAAACTATCCGATAAAATAGAAGTATTTATCAAAAGCTACGGATTGCTTTTATTAATAATCGCAGTTTCTGTGATTATAGCATCCGGAATAATATTAATCAAAAAACCAAAACAAATATTATCACAAATAAGTTAGGAGATATAAAATGAATATTTTAGAAATCAAAAACGTATCATACAGTTATTCAAGTTCAAATGAGGAAGTTTTATCATTAGTTAACAGAGGATTTGAACAAGGAAAATTCTACGCAATAATTGGAAAGTCAGGAACTGGTAAATCAACACTTTTATCGTTGTTAGCAGGATTAGATTCACCTGATTCAGGTCAAATCTTATTCAAGAATAATAACATCGAAGAAAAAGGACACAGTTATCACAGAAAAAACAACATATCATTAGTTTTTCAAAACTATAACTTAATAGATTATTTGACACCACTTGAAAATATAAGATTAGTAAACAAAAATGCATCAGAAGATATATTATTGGAACTGGGATTGGATAAAAGTCAAACAAGAAGAAATGTTATGAAACTATCTGGTGGACAACAACAAAGAGTTGCAATTGCAAGGGCTTTGGTTTCAGAAGCTCCGATAATATTGGCAGATGAGCCTACAGGAAACTTGGATGATGTAACCGCTGGTGAAATTATCGATATATTGAAAAAACTAGCAATGGAAAGAAACAAATGCGTAATAGTTGTTACTCATAGTAAAGAAGTGGCAAAAGCAGCAGATATTGTTCTTGAATTGAAAGATAGAAAACTACAAGAAGTAGTTGACAATATTTAGGGAGGAAATTATGATAAAAAACGCATTTGCTTATGTAACACGAAAAAGCCTCAAATCGATAATAATCCTAGTGGTAATAATGTTGATGTCAGCTTTAAGTTTGATAAGTTTATCAATAAAAGATGCCACTGACAAAGCATCTGAAAAAACATTTGGCAATATTACCAATAGTTTTTCAATGGAAATCAACAGACAAGTCAATTCAGGAACACCAAGAGGTGGTGGAAATGTCAAAGGACAAGACATCAAAAAAATTACAGAGTCACCTGATATTGAAAGTTATGTAAAAAGAATAAACAGCGTGGCTGATTTGGATGGATTGAATATAATTGAAACACAAGAAACATTGGCTAATCAATCACCAGAACGTGCGAAAAATTTCAAAAGCACTGTAATGTTGACTGGCGTTAATGAATCGTCTAAGGAAACAAAATTTGTATCTGGAGCATACAAACTGGTCCAAGGTGAACATTTGAAAAATGATGATAAGAATAAGATTCTGATGCACAAAGATTTGGCAGCCAAAAACAATTTGAAAATAGGCGACAAATTAAAATTAAAATCCAATTTGTTTGACGCAGATAATGAAAAACAAGCCAATGAAACAGTAGAAGTTACGATTAAAGGTTTATTTGATGGACACAATAACGGTGGTGTGAGCGCCGCACAAGAATTGTATGAAAACACATTAATTACCGATTTAAATACAGCAGCTAAAGTATACGGCAACACTGAAGATACAGCAGTTTATCAAGATGCTACATTCTTTGTTAAAGGGAACAAAAAACTTGAAGATGTAATGAAAAACCTAGGCAAACTTGATATTAATTGGCAAGAATATAATTTAATAAAAAGCTCATCAAATTATCCAGCATTACAAGAATCAATCAGTGGAATATATGCAATAGCCGATAAATTATTTGTAGGATCACTTGCATTTGCAGGATTGGTAGTAGCTTTATTATTGTTCTTATGGATGAACGCAAGGAAGAAAGAGATTGCAGTATTGTTGTCGATAGGCATGTCGAAAGCGAAAATATTCGGACAATTTGTCACAGAATTATTATTAGTTGCTATTCCGGCTTACATTGGTTCATTCTTCTTGGCTAGATTTGCTGGAGATAAAATCGGCAACAACATACTACAAAAAGTAACAGGGAATATCGCAGACAAAATCGCCAAGCAATCAGCTTCAACTGGACTTGGAAGTGGAGCAGAAGTAGATGGATTCAATAAGACATTGACAAGTTTAGACATTAACATCTCATCAAAGGCCTTGGTATATGTAGTAATATTTATGACAATTGTGTTGCTTGTTTCATTGATTATTTCATCAACGAATATTCTTAGAAAGAATCCAAAAGATTTATTAATAGATACAAAATAGAATTATCGGGGCACATGCTCCGATAATTTTGTAATTAAAACAAATATTGTATAATAAAATAAAAGAGAGGAATAAATTATGAACTTACTTGTAGTAGAAGATGACAAAATGATACGCGAAGGAATTTGTGAATTTTTGTCTGAGTTTGGATATAAAACTTATCAAGCAGAAGATGGAAAACAAGCCATATCCATATTTGAAAACAACGAAATCAACTTAGCAATACTAGATATTCAACTTCCATACATAAATGGACTTGAAGTTCTCAAAAAAATCAGAGAAACGAGTGATATTCCAGCGATTATGTTGACTGCGTTTAGCGATGAAGAATACAAAATCAACGCTTTCACAAGTCTAGCAGATGGCTACATTGAAAAGCCGTTTTCGCTTCCTGTTTTCAAAGTTAGAATAGAATCATTAATAAAAAAATATTATGGAAACAATGAAACATTTAATTACAAAAATACCGAAGTTAACTTTACTAGCTACACTGCGAAAATAAACGGCAAAAAAGTTGATGTAAATGCCAAAGAACTAGAAATACTCAAATATATGATAGAAAATGAAGGTCAAGCACTTACTAGGATGCAAATAATCGATAGTGTGTGGAAAGAAACTGACGAAATACCATTTGATAGAGTAATTGATGTTTACATAAAAGAATTACGTAAAAAGCTAGAATTAGATTGCATAGTAACCATAAGAAACGTCGGCTATAAATTGGAGAGAAAATGAAAAATTTAAAAATATTTCCGAAAATGTTCCTGCAAATATTCACAGCATTAGCGCTCACTGTGTTGTTCATACATTTTATGGTGTTTTTAATATTTCCCAAAACATATTTGGAAGATAGAAAACAAGAAATAAATAAAAAAGCAAATGAAATATCCAAGACACTAACAAATAAAGAACTGGGATATGTTACTCAGTCGCTGGATTTCTATTCAAGTAATAACGACATTAAAGCTTATGTTAAAAATAAAAACAATGACAACGGATTACAAATCAAAGAAATCATTGATTTTGACAAAAAAAGCGATAACAATTCACTTATAATTGAAGAACGAGAAATTACTATAAGAAATGGAGAAAAAATATCGCTTCAATTCGTATCAACGGCTGATATGAAAAAAGATGCCAAAAATCTAAGCCTAAGATTTCTCCCATTTTCGCTTTTAATATCTATGTTTTTCTCAGCAATCATTTCGTTGATTTACGCTAAGTTAATCAACAATAATATACACGAAATAAAACAAGTTACCGACAAAATGATGACTATGGATAAAAAAGCAAGACTTGAAGTGGACTCTACTAATGAGATTGGACAATTAAAAGTACAAATCAATGATTTGTACACGACATTGTTACATTCAATTGACGATTTGGAATCAAAAAACGAAGAAATTATCAAACTTGAAAAACTAAAATACGACTTTTTCAGAGGAGCATCACACGAACTCAAAACCCCTGTAGCTAGTCTCAAAATAATTTTAGAAAATATGAAATATAATATCGGAAAATACAAAAACAGAGATTTGTATATCGACGAATCACTCAAAATAATTGATGGATTGTCACATAGCATTTCACAAATACTTACATTGTCTTCCATTGAAAATTTAAAAAATGACGAAGAAAATGTAACGATTTTACCGATATTAAATGATATAATTAATAAGCAGGAAGTAATTGCAACTCAAAAACATATCACAATCGACAATCAGATTAAAAATGAGAAGATTTTTATTGGCAAATCAGCTCTTAAAATCATACTTTCCAATGTAATTGGAAATGCCGTAAAATACACAGATGAATATGGTCTAATAACCATAAAATCAGATGGTGAATGGTTTGAAGTGATTAACACTTGCAAAAAGGCAAGTGAATTAGATACCACAAAAGTATTTGATGTGAATTGTGATTTGAACAAAGAGAACAGCAATGGACTTGGATTGTATATTGTTGGAAACTTGCTTAACAATTACAAAATTGATGCAATTATTGAAACACAAGAAGAAAAAGTAACATTCAAAATCAAGTTATAAAGGAGAACAAAATGTATATTTTAGAATTGAATCAAAATGGACAAGCAACAGAATTAGCGCTATTTAACACAATTGAAGAAGGAAGAGAATTCATCAAGAAAACAAACTGCTACGAAATTACCGAAGAAGATGGATTTGTATATGAATATATCATTCCTGAAAAATTAGGTGACTACGTTGAACTGGAATACAATGGAAATATAATTCCAATGACCAAATTCATGTTTACAGAACAAGGAAAAGCGGAAATATTTTGGAAAGAAATTCCGAATCTTTCAGAAAAAGGAAATGGAATAGTAGATAGTTCTACGAGAGTAGACGCTTTTGTAATAGCTAACAAAGATGTTAAAACATATATTGAAGCAAGAGAAAAATCCTACAACGAAGTAAAAAAGTACTTGCAAGAAAAAGGATATGACGTAGACAGGGCTTACTTTGGATCAGAAGATGGAGAAGCAATAGTCTACAGAAAAAACGAAAAAGACGAATGGCACTTCCTGACACACATGGATCCATCATTTTTTGAAGACAAAACACCACAAGAAATAATAGACGAGATAAATGAAGATTTGAATTAAATATTTATACATTGCTCACTTGTTTTTCAAGTGGGCATTTTTAATTTGTATGTAAATAATTTAATACAAATAAAAGAATGATAATTCATAAAGCTAAAAAATTAATTATATAATGATAAAAGTTAATTATTAAACCAAATATATCATACTAATAAAATATATTTCAAAATCTAAACATTTGGCACGATATTTAAAAAAATATGTTTATTTTTTTTCGCAGTAGGGTATATAATTAAAGAAATGATAAGAATGATTAATAATAAATAATAATTTAAAGCTGTACGGTATTAAAAAAAGAGAAAAATATTTATTTATGACAATCATTTAATCAAAATATGTTGATGGATAACGTACCATTCAAGGAGGATTTAATGGACAAAAAGAACAAGAACAACATAGCTAAGATTTTGTTGGCTTTCGGGGTATTAGCCAGCCCAATGATGTTAGCAAACCAAGTATCAGCAGATAATTCAATCGCTAATACTACAAATACTAGCAATGTTGATGCAACGGCAACAGCACAATCTGATGCTGTAACAACAGAAAATGTAATTAAAGAAAACAAAGAAGACAAAGAACAAGCTAAAAAAGAACAAGCTAAAGAAGTAGTTACTACCGCAGCAAAAAACACTAAAGCAAAAGCAACTGAAGAAGCTACTACAAAAGAAAACACTGCAACAGATGAAACTGAAGCAACTTCACAAAAAGAAGAAGCTTCAGAAGAAAAGAAAGAAGCTGTTGTAGAAGGTAAAGAAGCTTTCACACTAACAGAAGCACAAAAACAAGCTCTAAAAGAAGCTGGTTTTACTGATGCCGAAATAGCAGGAATCGAAAAAGAAATAGCTAACCAAAAATTAGCTGATGCTAACTTTGATGCAGAAGATTTCCTAAATAAGAAATTAGCAGAAAAAAAACCTGCAGCAGAAAATACACCTGCAGCAGAAGAAACAAATGCACTTGGAATTTCAGAAGAAACTAAACGAGAAGCGGTGGCAGCATCTGCTGATGAAAAGAGAGAACCTAAAGATATCAGTAACGAAGTAACAGATGTCAATATTTCTATTAAAGGTTTGGACAATGAAGATGCAACTATGATCAAGCCAATAGCTGAAGATCCTGATATTAAAGGAAAGACCTTCAATGATCAACTATATGATACCCAAGCTATGGCTCACGTAGATTTCCGCGTTCCTGACACAGCAGTCGCTGGTGACACAATTGACATCAAATTATCACCAAATGTAAATCCAAATGGTATCGTATCTGATTTTAATCCTGAAGCATTAGATGCCAAGATTGGTTCAGAAGTTGTTGGAAAGGCATATTACGATAAAGAAAACAGCTTGATGAGATATACCCTAACAGACCTTGTTAAAAACTATGGTAATGTTAAAATAGTATCAGAATTTCCATTATTCATAGACAAAGAGAAGGTAACAGAACCAGTAAGCGATCAAAAAGTTTCCGTATCTGTAGGCAATAAAACACAAGAAAAAACCTATACTGTAGATTATAATATGTCAGATGTTGGACAAAAGAATAAAAAATTTGTATCTAATGGTTACTCTGATATAACTCATGTCAGTCTAGGAGATGAAACATATGACCATATTATTTACATGAACCCATTTAATAAAGAACAAAAGGGCACACTTGTCCAAATAAAAAACCTTCCTGGTGAAAATGGGGTTGTAAATGACGGAGTTGTTTTTGACCAAGATGTTTTAGATAGTGTTGAAGTATACGTAGTAAAAGACTTATCTAAGCTACCAATGAGTTTTGCATGGAACGAAGAAACAAAAGAAAATCTTATCAAACTACCAGAGATTGAACCTGACACAAACAAAACGGTTTATACTAAACAAATTGTTGATGGCACAATTATTGTAGATATTAACAACAACCAAGATGTTATGCTAAGTAAGGCCAAAAGAGGACCAGTTGATAAAAATGCAACAATTGTTATTAAATATAAAGGTAAGTTTAAGAGTGATGCTACTAAAGATGCAGCGACTCGTGTAATCTTTGATAACACTCCATATGATGGAGCTGGCAAAAGAGTTACATCAAAAGAAGATTATTTCTTCTGGGATAATATAATCTATACAACAAGTTCAAAAGCATATGGTGAAGGTAATAAAGAGTTTGGACGTTTCGAAGATATCCATATTTATCAAACTATAAATTCTGATGGAACTATAACAACAGATGATTATGTATACGGAAGCAAGCAACAAGATGTTCCTTCAAAATATTATACAACCAAACAAATACCAAGAGAGGGATATACACTTGTAAAAGTTACATCTCCAGATGGAGCTAGCTTTAGTACAGAAGGAAAAGAAACATCTGCAAATTTTGTAGCAGGAAAAACTCTACACGTTAAATATGTTTACCAAAAAAGACCAGTAGAAAAGAAAGGCTCCTTCCAAGAACATCACATTTACCAAACAAAGAAACTAGACGGAACAATTGTAGAAGATTCAAGAGATGATAAAGAAGTAAAAGAAGGAACTGAAAAAGAAAACTACAAGACTTCTAAAATTGATAAAGACGGTTACAAACTAGTAAAAGTAGAATCTAAAAACGGTGGACAATTCAACGAAGACGGAAGTCTAAAAGAAGCAGCCTACATTGCTGATACAAAACAAGAAGTAACTTATATTTATCAAAAAGAAGAAAAACAACCAACTCCAACTGAAAATACTGGTAAATTCCAAGAACACCACATCTACATCACAAAAGATAAAGATGGAAAAGTAATCAAACGTGAAGTAGTGGATGGTAAAGTTGATAGTGGTACAAAAGATAAGACTTATACAACTGGTAAAAAGGAAAAAGACGGTTTCAAATTTGTGAAGACTCAAGATCCAAAAGAAAATCCAAGTTATGATAAGGATGGAAAAGAAACAACAGGTAATTTTGTACCAGGCAAGACACAAGAAATAACTTATGTTTACGAAAAGACAGAAACACCAAGTACACCACCAACACCAACAGAAGAAACTGGTAAGTTCCAAGAACACCACATCTACATCACAAAAGATAAAGATGGAAAAGTAATCAAACGTGAAGTAGTAAATGGCAAAGTTGATAGCGGTACAAAAGATAAGACTTATACAACTGGTAAGAAGGAAAAAGACGGTTTCAAATTTGTGAAGACTCAAGATCCAAAAGAAAATCCAAGTTATGATAAGGATGGAAAAGAAACAACAGGTAATTTCGTACCAGGTAAGACACAAGAAATAACTTATGTTTACGAAAAGACAGAAACACCAAGTACACCACCAACACCAACAGAAGAAACTGGTAAGTTCCAAGAACACCACATCTACATCACAAAAGATAAAGATGGAAAAGTAATCAAACGTGAAGTAGTGGATGGTAAAGTTAATAGTGGAACAAAAGATAAGACTTATACAACTGGTAAGAAGGAAAAAGACGGTTTCAAATTTGTGAAGACTCAAGATCCAAAAGAAAATCCAAGTTATGATAAGGATGGAAAAGAAACAACAGGTAATTTCGTACCAGGTAAGACACAAGAAATAACTTATGTTTACGAAAAGACAGAAACACCAAGTACACCACCAACACCAGTTGAACCATCTGAACCATCAACACCAGTTGAACCATCAACACCACCAACACCAGTTGAACCAGAAGAACCAACAACTCCAGTTGTTCCTGATCAACCAGAACAACCAGGTACTCCAGAACAACCAGCTACTCCAGAACAACCAGCTACTCCTGAACAACCAAGCAAACCAGAACAACCAAGTAAACCAGAACAACCAAGTAAACCAGAACAACCAAGTAAATCAGACCAACCAAGTAAATCAGACCAACCAAGCAAACCAGTAAGACAAAGTAAGAAATTACCAAAAGCAGGTGCTGATTACGAATTATTGAAACTTGCAGCTGGTGCATTATCAATAGTTAGCGGTCTAGGATTATCTCTTGGAAGAAAAAAAGAAGACTAATAAATAAATATAGTTAAATTTTTGGAAGCAATTCATATGAGTTGCTTCTTTTTTTATTAAATTTTCAAATTTTATAATATTCTTGACAAAAATTAAAATTAGTTCTAAAATGATAATGCAAATAATTTGCATTAATAAATTATTATGTGGAGGATTTATGAAAAAAATTTATAGGATATTATTGTTAGCTCTTATGATTGGTGTGGCATCTGGATGTACTAGACAAAACAATGATGTTAACAATCAAAAGGTGCAAGAACAAAAAGAAAAAAGTGATGACAAATCAACTGAAAAGTCCGATTCAAAGAAATTATATGTTAGTTTCTATCCGATTGAATATATGGCGAAAGAAATCGCTAAGGATAAAATTGATGTGGTAAATGTTATGCCAAAAGGCGCTACAGTTCATGATTGGGAACCAACAGCACAAGATATTAAAAATTTATCTGATTCGAAGATGTTAATTGTTAACGGTCTTGGATTGGAAGGTTGGTTGGAAGATGTTAAATCTAGTTTGAAAAACACGGAAATTATTGATTCATCTACAAATATTGACAAGATAAAAGCTGAAGAAGAACATGACCACGATCACGACCATGAAGAACACGATCACGATCATGATCACGAAGAAAAAGGTCACGATCATGATCACGAAGAAAAAGAACACGATCATGACCATGAACATCATCACCACGGTGAATTTGACCCACATGTTTGGATGAGCCCTAAACAAGCTAGAATTCAAATGAAGAATGTGTATGAAGCTATCGTAAAATTTGACTCGGAAAACAAAGATTTCTATGAAAAAAATTACAAAGAATTAGATAAAAAGTTTGAAGACTTAGACAAAAAATACACTGAAGTATTAGCTCCACAAAAGGACAAATATTTTATCGTGCCACATGAAGCATTTGGATATTTGGCAAGAGATTACGAAATCAATCAAGTTCCTATCGAAGGTATCAATTCAGATTCAGAACCTGATTTAAATAAGATGAAAGAATTGACTAATTTCGCAAAATCACATAAGATAAATACAGTATTTTATGAAATGGGAGAAAGCGATAAGATTGCAAATTCTTTGGCTAAGGAAATCAACGCAAAAACTGCTGGTTTATCCACGATAGAAGCTAAGACTCAAGATATCGAAGATGGAAAGGATAATTATTTTTCATTGTTAGAAAAAAACTTGGATGCAATCTCACAAGCAAAATAATATGAATAGTATAATTAGTGTAGAAAATTTGAATTTTTCGTATAGAAACGAAAAGCTATTAAGGGATATAAATTTTAATATCGAAAAGGGAGATTTCGTAGGGATAACCGGAGCTAATGGCTCCGGTAAATCTACGTTATTGAAGCTTATTTTAGGTTTCTTAAAAGCAGATAGTGGTGAGATTAAATTTGCTGGAGGAAGGGAAAATTTTAGTTTTGGATATGTTCCTCAAAACAACCACGAAAAGAGTATTTCTTTTCCGATAACTGCATGGGAAATCGTGGCTATGAATGTAAGTGATGATGAGAATATGAAAGCTAATGAAAAAATCGAAAATGCGTTGGCTATTGTAGAAATGAAGGATAAGAAATATTACGACTACAATAAGATGAGCGGTGGTGAGCAAGAAAGGGTCATGATTGCAAAGGCATTGGCTAACGATCCGCAAATTTTGATTTTTGATGAACCTACTGCAGGACTAGATCAACGAAGTAAGGAAAATTTGTTTGATTTGTTGAAGCATTTGAATAATCATCATAACATAACGATTTTGGTGGTTACTCATGAGTTGGATTTTACTAAAGATTATTTTAACAGGATTTTTAGATTGGATAATGAATTTGTTGAGGTGAAACATGTTTGAGATGTTTTCATATGATTTTATGAGAAGAGCTTTTATTGTGGGGATATTAGTGTCAATTATCGTTCCTTTGATAGGAACTTTTGTCGTTAACAAGAAAAACTCCATGGTAGGAGATGCTTTAAGTCACAGTTCATTGGCCGGAGTTGCATTGGGACTTATTTTCGGAATAAATCCTGTTCTAGCGGCGATTTTCGTATGCGTGATTGAAGCTTTTGGTATAGAAATCATCAGAAAAAATTTCGCCAAAAGTTCTGATTTGTCGACTGCTATTGTCATGAGTAGCGGTATTGGCCTTGCAGCAATCTTATCCGATTTTGTGCCTGGTGCTGCGAATTTTCAATCATTTATGTTTGGTTCTATCGTAGCTATTCCGGATATTGAATTGTACACAGTAATTATTGTGAGTTTTATTGTTATTGTGACTTATGTGATGTTGTACAAAAAATTAGTGTATATTATTTTCGATGAAGATGGAGCTAGATTGTCTAATATTAACGTAGGACTTATCAATAAAATATTTACTTTTTTAATAGCTATCACTGTTGCTATTGCGTCTAGAACTGTCGGTGCACTTATGGTTTCAAGCTTGATGGTTATTCCTGTGTCTTGCGCAATAATGGTATCACATTCTTTTAAAAGAACTGTGATTAATTCGTCGCTATTTGGAGTTTTGTTCACAATTATCGGAATTAATATGTCTTATTATTTTCAATTAAAACCAGGTGGATCAATCGTGTTGACAGGGCTTCTAGTTCTTATAATTTTGATGATAGTAAATAAATTTAGAAAAAATAATTAACTATAAACACTGCATTATGAATTTCGAATTAATTTATTTTGTGGTGTTTTTTGGTGTATAAAACGTTGTAATTTGCAATTTTTACAAGTATAATAAAAGGATAGGAGGCGATAGCATGAACAAAATGATTAAAAAAATAATAATATTAACATTGGGAACATTAATACTTACTTTTGGTTTTTTCTTTTTTATAATGCCTTTTAATTTAACTATTGGTGGAATTTCTGGTATTGCGATGAGTTTGAACGCTTTTGTTCCACAAATTCCAACGGGTATTTTCGTTATGATTATGGATACGATTTTGTATATTATAGCGTTTATTATTTTGGGAAAAAGCTTTGGAGTTTTGTCGATATATTGTTCTTTTATTTTTGCAAGTTCAACGACGTTACTTGAAATTTTGCTACCAAATTTCAAACCTTTGACAGATGATATTTTGATTAATTTGATTTTTGGAATTATTATTTCAGCTGCTGGTATGGCTTTGGTTATCAACCAAGGAGCATCAACTGGTGGTACGGATATTATCGCGATGATAATCAGAAAATATTTTTCAATTGATGTGGGTAAATGTATGCTTGTAGCAGACTTTTTTGTTGTGTTGCTTGGTATGTACACTTTCGGAACAAAAAGCGGTATGTATGCTATGCTTGGTATTTGCATCAACTCAATTGTCATTGACAAGGCTATCGCTGGTCTAAATACAAGAGTAAATATGATGATAACAAGCGATAAGTACAAAGAAATTAATGCTTATATTATAGATCAAATTTCAAGAGGATCCACAATTTATAAAGCAGTTGGTGGTTTTTCTGATAATGAAAAATTTGTTATCAATACGATTGTTTCAAGAGGAGAGTATATAAAGATTAAAAACTACGTAAAATCTATTGATCCTAAGGCATTCGTATGTATTTCGTATGTCAGTGAAGTGGTTGGTGAAGGATTTACTTATGATCCAGTGGATAATCCAGAACTTGAAATACTTCCTGGTGGAATGAGTTAGAATGGAGAAGAAATGTATAAATTAGGACAAAGAGAGAATTTAAAAATTGATAAGATAAATACGGAAGTTTTGTTGAAAAAAGACAACGAAAATAATTTTGCTAGAATGAATGTAGACGAACTTTCTGGAGAAAAAGTTGGCGATATTGTCGATGTATTCATTTACAACGATAATAAAAAACTTATGGCAACTAAGAAGCAACCTAAGATTGAATTGGGTAAAATTGCAAGACTTGAAGTAAAAGATATTACGAGAATTGGCGCCTTCTTGGATTGTGGCTTAGACAAGGATATTTTGTTGCCGTTTAAGGAGCAAACTTCAAAATTAGTAAAAGGCCAAAAATATTTGGTGTATTTGTATATTGATAAGTCGAATAGATTGGCACTTACTATGAGAATTAAAAATTTATTGAAAAACGACAGTGGCTATGTGAAGAACGACTGGGTGGAAGGCGTTATATACAACATAGTGGACGGTTTAGGAGCTTTTGTAGCTGTAGATAATAAATATGAAGGGCTTATTCCTTCAAGCGAATTAACGGGCGTTGTGGACCTTGGAGAAGAGGTCAAGTGTAGAGTTACAGATGTTAAGTCTGATGGCAAATTGGATTTGTCATTTTTTGAACCTGCATATAAGCATATCTCATCAGATGCTGATGTTATTTTGGAAGAACTTAAAAACTCTGATGGATTCATTAATTTTAACGATAAAACAGACGCCAACAGAATTAAATCGGTATTTAATATGTCAAAATCCAGTTTCAAAAGAGCTGTTGGAAGACTATTAAAAGAAAATATGATACAATTTTATAAAGACGGAATAAAATTAACTAGTAAAGGGAGAGGTAATAATGGAAGACAACAAAGATAAAATATTAGCAGTAGTAAATGGTGAAGAAATTAAACAATCAGAAGTTGATAATTTTATTAAAGCTTTAGGTTATAGAGGAGCACAATTCAATAACGAAGAAGGAAGAAAAAGATTAACTGATGAATTAATCAACAGAAAGCTTTTGTTCTTTGATGCTAAGAAATCTGGCTTGGATAAAGATGAAATATATGTAAAAGAAGTCAAAAAACAATCAGAAGAATTGTTGAAGGATTTTGCAATGGCTAACATAATCAATTCTGTTAGAGTATCTGATGAAGATTTGAAGGAATATTATGAAAACCACAAGGATAATTTCAAGGTTCAACCAACATTCACAGCTTCTCATATTTTAGTTGAATCTGAAGATTTGGCTAATGAAATCAAAGAAAAAATCGATAACGATGGTGATTTTGCAGAATTAGCTAAAGAATACTCTACTTGTCCATCAAAAGAACAAGGTGGAGATTTGGGAACATTCCAACAAGGTCAAATGGTTAAAGAATTTGAAAATGCTTTGATTGAAAATGAAATTGGAGATATCGTAGGACCTGTTAAAACACAATTCGGTTATCACATTATCAATATCAAAGATAAAACTGAAGGAAAAGTAAAATCTTTTGAAGAAGCAAAGAATGAAGTGAAACAAACACTATTACAATTGAAACAACAACAAGCATATATTGATGCTACAGACAAATTACAAAAAGAATACAAAATCGAAAAATTTTATTAATAACAAATGGAGAAGTTAAATGAATAATCTTAAGAAGAAGATAGTAGCTTTATGTTTAGCATTTAGTATGGTGTTGAGTACAGGCACTGCTGTATTTGCAAAGGAACAAGATGATAATGCAAGTCCTACAAAAGTACAATCAACTATGAATAGGATTGAAGGACGCGATAGATTTGCCGTTGCAAATAAAGTAATGGAAGATTATTATCAAAACTCTAAAAAAGTCGTGCTTGTATCCGCGATAAAATTTCCTGATAATATCAGTTCTACTGTTATGAGTCAAGGACAAATCCCGATATTATACACTTATTCAGATAAATTAGACGCTTCCACTGAAAAACTTTTAAAATCAAAGGATTTGGATGAAGTAATAATTATAGGTGGAGAAAAATCTGTAAGTAAGGCTGTTCAAAATCATATAGAAAATGATTTGAAAATCAAAGTTGTGAGATATGCGGGATATGACAGATATGCAGTTAATGCCAAAATAGTTTCTGAAAAGTTCGCTAGTAAAAATGCTGAAAAACAAAACTTGGTTGTAGCTAGTGGTGAAGTATTTGCAGATGCTATTAACGCCACATCTTTGGCACAAAAACACGATGCACCAATATTATTGGTATCAAAAAACAAAATTTCTAGCGACACAAAAGATTATTTGCAATCTTTCTATAAAGGAAATATAGGTAAAATTTTTGTAGTCGGTGGAAAAAATACAGTATCTGATAAAGTTGTTCAAGAAATCAAAGCTATTACTAATGTAAAACCACAAAGAATCTTTGGATCTAACAGATATATGACATCTGTCAGAGTCGCAAACGCAAGTTTTACTGCACCAACTAAAGCAATATTTGCTAGTGGTGAAGTGTTTGTAGACGCATTGGTAGCGGCACCACTTTCACAAAAGCTAAAAGCGCCAATACTTTTGGTTTCAAAATCTTCTATAACAAGTGATGTTAAATCATATATTGGTAGCAATTCTTTTGAAGAAATGTACATTGTCGGTGGAAAGAATACAGTATCAGAAAAAGTAAAAGATTTGATTTTGGATAACAAATCAGACGAAACTGTTACAACTGATCCAAAATATCCAGGAAAGAAAATAAAACGTACAAAACCATTACCAGGATTAGAAAATGAACAAGAATTTCCAGTTCAAATCAGTGACGATACGATTGTAATGGTACGTGGTCATTATGATGACGAAATGGCAGATGAAATATTAACACTTTTGAATCAATATCGAAAAGAAAATGGTCTAAAAGAGTTGAAACAAGATAATTCATTAACACCAGTTGCAAAGACAAGGGCAACGGAAATTGTTCATTTATTTGAACACGTTAGACCAAGAGGTGGGCTAGTAACAGATATTTCTAACATCAATGGAGAAAACATCTACAATGGACCATACACTGCAAGTGGTGCAATGGAAGCCTGGAAGAATTCTCCAGGACACAACGAAAACATGTTAAGAGAAGTTTTTACAAGAGTTAAAGTAAAAGTATTTGTTACAAAAGCATATTACGAAGATTCTGATCAAACTTATGACAGATATTACGCAGTTCAAATATTTGGAATTTAATATTAGAGTTAAGAAATGAAAGTCGATGTAAAATGACCTGAACCCGTAAACACGGAATAATTTAATAATATTTTAAGCGGAATGTAATCTGTACATGACAGGGGACATTCCGTTTAATTTTGTTTTAATTCTATCCTCATTGTACCATTTAATATATCTTTCGATCTCATTAACTAATTCATCATAACTTTTAAATTCCACACCATAATACATTTCTTGTTTCAATATTCCAAAGAAGTTCTCCATTGGAGAATTGTCTAGACAATTTCCTTTTCTTGACATGCTTTGTGTAATTTTCAATTTTTCTAACTTATTTGTCCAAGTACTATGTTGATAATGAAATCCTTGGTCTGAGTGTATTATTAGTTTACTTATATCTTTTGTTTTATTTATTGCTTTTTCTAACATTGTATTGGTTAATTTAGTTGTTGGATGATTGCTTAATGTATAGCTAATTATTTCGCTGTTGTATAGGTCTAGTATTGGTGATAGATAGAGTTTTTCTTCTTTGCCTCTCAATCTAAATTCTGTTACATCTGTTAACCATAATTGATTTGGTTTAGTAGCGCTAAATTGTCTTCTTACTACATTATCTGCTACTTTTCCTATTTGTCCTTTGTATGATGAATATTTTCTTGATCTAGTTTTGAATTTAGTACATAGCAAGGATTCTTCTCTCATTATTCTTAATACTCTTTTATGGTTGATATTAAAGCCTTTATTTTTTAATACCATAGTTACTCTTCTGTAGCCATATCTACCTTTTGATTCATCTACTATGGTTTTAATTTCATTTTTAACTTCTTTGTCTTTGTCTGTTGGATTTTCTAATTTTATCTTCCATTCATAGTAGGATGATTTAGGTAACTTAGCGATTTCGATCCATTCACGTTACCTTGCTTTTTGGATATTCTTTTTGTAGTTTGAGGATTATCTTTGTCTTTTCCTTGCTTCTGCTTCCTCTTCCAGTAGCAAGGCTTGTAGCTTTTTTTCGTATATTATCTTCATTTTGAGAAGTCTATTTTCTTCTCTTAGTCTTATTAATTCTTCCCTTTCACTTTCGTTTATTGGAGTGTTTAGTTTAGACTTTTTATTTGATTTAGTCATATTTTTTCTAGGCCTTCCTCTGTTATCTTCAAGCCCAGATAGACCACGTTCTTGATAAGCTTTTTCCCATCTGTATACCATAGATACATTTACAAGATTGAAATGCTCTGCAGTCTCTCTAAGCGAAGTATTATTGATTTGCCTATATTGTATTACAGATAGCTTAAATTCACTAGTGTAATTATTGTTTTTTAACTTTTTAGATAAGTTATCAAAGCCTCCTGAATTATATTTATTTATCCAATTTCTCAAAGTTCCATCTGGAATATCATATTTTTTAGCTACCATTTCTCGACCACCCGAATTACCTGATAAGTATTCCTTCACTAGTTTAATTTTAAATTCTTTTGTGTATTTTGGCATACAAAAACCCCTCCATCCGTATTCCGGATTTTGGGGTTCAGCTCAAAAATCATCGATTTTCTTTTTTTTTTGAAATTTGGGTATAATATTTGTAATATATAAAGTTATCGCAGGAGGAAACAATGCTAAAATATTTACATAAAAAACTAATCAGAAATAAAACATATTTTTTCGTGATATTATTGTCGTTAATAATGTGCTTTGCGACTATATTTTTACAAATGCAAAAGTCAACATATTTTGAGTTGGATAGAATAAAAGAAATGGAATCCAGCACGGATAGTTTGATTGCGTATTTTTTGAAAAACAAACGAAGTGGCAAAAAATTAAATCCAAAGTTAAGCGTCGAAGAAAATGAAAAAATATATGATACAGAATTAAAATATTATGGAAAATTATCCGATAATTTGTACGAGATAGATAATTTTATGTCGACAAATACGAATAAATCATCATTTGGTGAATATAGCAGAAAATACGATGCTAAATCAATCTACACTCACGAAAAAAACGTTTTAGAACTTTTAGATGAATTGGATTCTCACACTGAATACAAAAAAATAAAAGTAGATGAGGATTACATTAATTTTATTAAACACAGGAATGCTGATAATTCAACAAAAACAAATGGAATTATCAATGAATATAAACAATTGAATTTTGCGGCAATTATTTCTAAGCAATCGTCTATTATATTCGGAGTAGTTCCGGCAGCTTTTTTAGCAATATTTCTAATGATATCCTTGGAAAATGACGAAGTGTTGAAGAAGTTACCATTCAAGAATATTTCAATTACGAAGAATAGATTTCTTATGAGTCTATTAATTTACGTTGTGTATATTGTCTCAGTTTTATTATTCCTATTGTTAATTAGCACAGTATTTTTGGATGGATTTGGTAAATTTGATTATTTCCATATATCAGTACTTGAACGATACAAATTCTTAACTGAAAAACAGAACTTAGGATTTGTGAAGTTGGAGTATTTGAAACCTTATGAAATCTTGTTGAGAGGAATTATAACTTTGATTTTATCTTCGACTTTTGTATTTGGGATATTATCATTAGTTAAGAAAATTTTCACATCAAAAATTATGGAGCTTATGTTCTCAATATTCGTTGTAGGTGGTTTTGTTGGTGATTTGTTATTGTTTAATCACAGATTCAATCCACTATTCATAACCAAATATTTTTCTTGGATGCAAATAGTGTGCTTATTATTGATAGATATAATTCTTTTAGTTTGCTGTTTCAGTGTCAAAGATAGAGCGAAAAAAGAAAAAGTATCCTACAGAAAAGTTGATACAACTAGTGTAAAGGGATTAGTGTTAACTAATATCATTTCCAAGCAAATGGTTGTGTTTATTGTGGTTTCAGTTGGATTGTTTTCGTTATTTACAGGTTTTAAAACTGAAAAATACAATAAATTACGCGAGGAAGAAGAGCAAGTTTACAAGAATTACTTAGCTTTTGGAGAATCATATAAGGCGAAGATTTTAAATGATCCTTATTTGACAGAGTCGGAAATTAATCAAAATCTTGAAAATTTCGAAAAAGAATTTGAAGGCGGAATCAAAGAATACAGAGTGTACATCAATAGAGAAAAAGATTCTGATAAATTTTACAAATTTTATCAAGACAAATTCACATCTGTAGATTTGTGGTTTGATCAAAGTAGTGGATATATGGATAAGAGCGATTCATTGAGTATGTACACAAAACGATATATGTACGATAAGCTTGAAATATTAAAGAATATGAAGGCGACTCCTTCTAGTAGATTATACGATGGAATATATAATGTGGATTACAATCCAGAAGATGGAGTTAAGTATTTGAAAATAAAAGACAGAATATTTTCTTATTTGTTTAATGGAAGTAGTGAGGGAATATCTGGGATTAATTTGCTGTACGATTTATTCTACACAAAATTCAATGTGATTGTGACATTATTATCTGCCTGTTTATTTGGAAGTTTGTTATCTAGAAACAAGAAAATTATAGAAATACAAAAACTAACACCAATTAACAAAAATTCTATTTTTAGACGAAATGTATTATCAAGTATTTTCAGCACGATAATAGGATTCTTGATTGTTTTGGCAATTATATTTGCAATTGGAACAATAATTGGTGGAATTGGTAATTCATCACTTCCAACAATGAGGATATCGAATATAATGTTCAGCGCAGAAATTATGAGATACAGGGAATTTATCATCAAGAGTGTGATATTGTCTATACTAGTGTGTGCTTGTATATTAATGATGATAAACATTACAAAACTATTCATAGACAATAAAATGTCCAATTTGATTATTGCGTTGATTGTGATTCTATCAATAGGATTACCGTATATCGTGAAAATTGTTCCTGCTTTTTTGCCATTATCTTATATTGATAGTTCGGCTGTGGCGAATGGATTTGTGTCATTTCATCAACAAAATGGCTATTTGAATTTCACGTTTGGAGTGATTTCAGTTATTTTGTGGACTATAGTATTGTATTTTATTGGCAAGAAGAAATTTCAAGAAAAGAGGAAATAAATGTTACAAGTTATTGATTTAGAAAAGAAATACGGCGACAAAACTATATTAGATAAGGTTAATTTTGACCTCGAAAAAGGAAAAATAAAAGCATTAGTTGGACCAAATGGATCTGGTAAAACGACTTTGATGAACAGCATATCTAATTCTATAAAATTAGACGGTGGGAAGATTTTGATTGATGATGAACAATACAGTGATGAAAAAATCTTCAATAAACTCACTTTTTTCAGAGATGAAACTATCCTTGATGGCAATATGAAAGGGATAGACTACTTGGAATTAATCAAGAATGCATATAATAAAAATTCAGATGATGTGAATAATATTTGCAAAAAATTTGAAATAGAAGGATTTGTAAATAAAAGAGTCGGAGAGTATTCGCTGGGAATGAAGAAAAAGTTGATGCTTGGAATGTCATTCTTGCCAGGAAATGATTATGTTTTGTTAGATGAACCGCTAAATGGTTTGGATCCAACCAGTGTTATTAAAACGAAGAATTTCTTGAAAGACATTGCTAAACACGATGTAGGAATTATTATATCAAGTCATGGGTTGAATGATTTGGATGATATAAGTCGTGATATTTTGTTTTTGAAGGATAAGAAAATCTTAGAAGAAAAACTAGAATCTGTGAAATATTTAAATCTTTCAACTTCAAATGATGAATTTGTCAGAAAAACTTTGATGAATAACGGATATGAATACGAAAATAATTTGATTATTCTAAAAGATGAAAATATTAAATCAATTTTGAAGATTTTATCTCAATTGGATGTGGAAATTTTTAGTATAGACAAGAAAACAAAATCTTCTCAAGAAAGATACATGGAATTGTTCGAAATTTAATATATGTGGGACTCATTAAGTGAGAGTCTCATTTTTATTATTGAGAATACTTGCTATTTACAATTTCAAGATAAATTATTATGACATTTACAATTAGATTTACTCCATCAAAATAAAATATCGCCAAGAATATAAAAAACTTTAAATAATTTTGTTAAAAATCTAATCAAATACTTGCACTTTTTCAAATAGTATTGTAAAATTATTTGGGCTTAAAAATGCAATATGCATTTTACATAGAAATATAAAATAAGGAGTGATGGAGAAAATGAGTAAAACTGAAAAGAAAAAACTAGGATTAATACCAAAATTATTAATCGCGATCGGATTAGGTACTTTAGCTGGTTTGTATATGCCTCAATGGTTCGTAAAAACTGCTGTAACATTCTCATCAATGTTCGGAGCATTTCTAAACTTTGTTATTCCACTTATGATTATCGCTTTTGTAACAAAAGGAATTGCTGATCTTGGAGAGGGAGCTGGAAAATTATTATTAGTAACGGTTGTAATTGCTTATGCATCTACATTAATTGGTGGATCATTATCATACGTTATGAGTTCAAATATTTTCCCAGCATTTATAAGTCCAGATCAAGTTTCTAAGATTCAAGCTTCAACCAAAATAGTAATGGATCCATTTTTTGAGGTTCCAATCAAACCATTTTTTGATGTAACTTCATCGATTATTTTTGCATTTATGATGGGAATTGCAATTTCATGGTTAAGGAAACAAGGCAAAGGTGAATTTTGTTATGGATTAGTTGGAGAATTTAATGACATAATAACAAAAGTATTATCGACTGCAATTGTACCGTTATTACCTTTCTTTATTTTTGGTAATTTTTCAAAAATGGCATTCACAGGATCTGTATTTGCAGTGCTTTCAATTTTCTGGAAGATATTCTTATGTGTAATTGCACTTCATTTAATATATGTATCAGTATTATTTGTAATAAGTGGTATTTACACAAAGAAAAATCCTGTAAAACTTATCAAAAATCAAATCAAAGGATATTTGACAGCTATAGGAACGCAATCATCTGTTGCAACAATTCCAGTCAACTTGGAATGTGCTAAACAAAACTCTGTAAGTAAAAGTATCAGAGATTTTGTAATTCCACTGGGAGCTACGGTTCATATGCCAGGTTCAATGATTACAATTACTGCTTGTACTTTTACAATATTAACAATGTATGGAATGAATCATTCTTACTTACTAATGTTAAGATATATGGCAATTCTTGGAATAGCTATGGTTGCCGCACCAGGAGCTCCGGGTGGAGCAGTTATGAGTGCTTTGCCATTTTTGCCAGTAGTTGGAATTCCATCAGAAGGTGAACTTGCATCATTATTGATTACACTTTATTTGACACAAGATTCATTTGGAACTGCTGCGAATATTTCTGGGGATACTGCAATCTCTGTAGCTATCGATAAAATATTCAACAGACATATTGTAAAGAACGATGAATACAAAGACGGTTTCAATGAAAAAGTAATAAATGAAGAAGATTTATAAAAAAATTTTGGCTAGGCTCTGTGAGCCTAGTTTTTTAATTGAAAGATTTTTATTTTTTGAAATTTTTTAAAAATCAATGCGAATTATTGTTTATTGAATTAAACAGACAGATGATATATAATGTTAAAGTAAAACATATGTTCAAGGGGTGAGTTATGGAATTTAAATTACATTCAAAATTCAAGCCAACAGGTGATCAACCACAAGCGATTGATAAACTTGCAAATGGTTTGGAAAATGGAAAAAATCATCAAATTTTAAAAGGAGTTACTGGTTCAGGTAAAACTTTTACTATGGCTAATATTATTCAAAAAGTTCAAAGACCGACTTTGGTTATAGCTCACAACAAAACTTTGGCATATCAGTTAGCTAGTGAGTTTAGGGAATTTTTCCCAGAAAATGCGGTTGAATTTTTTGTTTCGTATTACGATTATTATCAACCAGAAGCATACGTTGTTCAATCGGACACTTATATAGAAAAAGATTCAAGTATCAATGAGGAATTAGACAAGCTTCGCCACAGTGCTACGATGAGTTTATTCGAAAGAAGAGATGTAATTATAGTTTCTTCTGTATCTTGTATTTACGGCTTGGGTGATCCTATTGATTATGAAAATTTGGTTATATCTTTGCGTCCAGGAATGGAAAAAGATAGAACTGAAGTTATGAAAAAATTAATCGACATTCAATACGTTAGAAATGACATTAATTTCACCAGAGGAACTTTCAGAGTAAGAGGAGATAGCTTGGATATTTTCCCAGCATCTAGTGGAGAAAAAAGCGTAAGGATAGAATTTTTTGGCGACGAAATAGATAGAATTACTGAAATTGATGCTTTGACTGGAGAAATCGTCGGAGAAAGAAATCACGTTGCCATTTATCCTGCAAGTCACTATGCAACGACTCAGAAAAAAGTCGAAAAAGCTATCGTAACTATTGAAGAAGAATTAGAAGATAGATCAAAATACTTTAAAGATCACAATAAATTGTTGGAAGCTCAAAGATTAGAGCAAAGAACGAGATACGATATAGAAATGTTAAAAGAAATGGGATTTTGTACTGGAATAGAAAACTATTCAAGACATATGTCCCAGAGAAAGCCTGGAAGCAGACCTTACACTCTTATCGATTATTTCCCAAAAGATTTCGTGACAATGATTGACGAATCACACGTTACTGTTCCACAAATCGGAGGAATGTATGAGGGAGATAGGTCCAGAAAAACTAGCTTGGTTGATTATGGTTTCAGATTGCCTTCTGCATTGGACAATCGTCCTTTGAGATTTAATGAATTTGAATCGATGATGAATCAAGTAATTTATGTGTCAGCAACTCCAGGAAAATATGAAAAAGCAAAAACTAATGAAGTAGTTGAACAAATTATCAGACCTACAGGATTATTAGATCCAAAAATTGAAGTTCGTCCTACAAAGGGACAAATCGACGATTTGGTTAGTGAAATCAATAAAACTATTGAAAAAGGTGAACGTGTTCTGATCACAACTCTTACTAAAAAAATGAGTGAAGATTTGACACGATATCTTGAAGATTTGGATATAAAAGTAACATATTTGCATTCAGATATTGATACGATTGAAAGAATGGAAATAATCAGAGATTTGAGAGAAGGAAAATACGATGTACTTGTTGGTATCAACCTTTTGAGAGAGGGATTGGATTTACCAGAAGTTTCTTTGATTGCGATTTTGGATGCTGATAAGGAAGGTTTCCTACGTTCAGAGACTTCTCTTATACAAACTATTGGTAGAGCTGCTAGAAACTCAAATGGTCACGTTATTATGTACGGTGATACGATTACTAGGTCGATGGATGTGGCTATCACAGAAACTAATAGGCGTAGAGAAATACAAAAAGAATACAACGAAGAACACAACATTATTCCAACTACTATTAATAAATCTGTTAGAAAAAGAATCCAAAATACTTTCGTGGCAGAAGAAAATGAAAGTTATGATGTTAATAAAGTTACGGAATTTTCAAAGGACGAAATAGAAGTTATTATTGAAAATTTGAACACAGAAATGTTAAAAGCTGCAGAAGAATTGGATTTCGAGAGAGCTGCTACACTTAGAGATCAAATCAGGAATTTGAAAAACACTTACTAAAGGAGCAAAATGAGCAAAGATAAAATTGTTATAAAAGGTGCTAAGGAGAATAATCTAAAAAATGTGGACCTTACCATTCCTAGGAATAAAATGGTCGTGTTTACTGGATTGAGTGGGTCAGGTAAATCTTCTTTGGCATTTGACACTATATATGCGGAAGGGCAACGAAGATATGTAGAATCTTTGAGTTCTTACGCACGCCAATTTTTAGGGCAAATGGATAAACCAGATGTAGAATACATTGAAGGATTGTCGCCTTCGATATCTATAGACCAAAAAACAACTAACAACAACCCACGTTCAACAGTGGGAACTGTTACAGAAATATACGATTATTTTAGACTACTTTTCGCAAGAGTTGGAACTGCTTATTGTCCTGTTTGCGGGAAAGAAATTGTTAGCCAAACTGTCGACCAAATTGTAGATAGTGTGAAAGAATTAGAGGAACGTTCCAGAATTCAAATTTTAAGTCCTGTAGTAAAAGGCAAAAAGGGTGAATTTAAAAAACTTCTTCAAAATTTGAGAAAAGATGGTTTCATAAGAGCAATTGTAGATGGTGAGCAAGTTGAATTAGCTGAGGAAATAGAACTTGATAAAAACAAAAAACACGATATTGATGTAATTGTCGACAGAATTATAATTAAAGAAGGAATTGATTCAAGGCTAACAGATTCTATAGAAACTGCTCTGAGATTATCTGAAAATAATGTAAAAGTTGATGTTATTGGCAAAGATGTAATTTCCTACAGTACATCAATGAGTTGTCCAGATGGACATATTTCTTACCAAGAATTAGAGCCAAGAGATTTTTCTTTCAATAATCCATTTGGGATGTGTCCGCATTGTAATGGACTTGGTTTTCATAAAAAGGTTGATGAAGATTTGGTCATTCCTAATAAAGAATTATCTATTTTACAAGGTGCAATAGATCCTTATCAATCTTCGAAACCAGGTGGATATTATTTTGAAATAATAAAGGCAATTGCTGATTCTTATGATTTTCCATTGGACAAACCAATAAAAGAAGCTCCAAAGAAAATGATAAATGAAATTTTAAATGGATCTAAGAAAAATCTCTCATTTATTTTTGATAGCCATTTTTCTGGACGAAAAAAATTCAACGGTAAATTTGAAGGAGTTTTGAAAAACTTAGAAGAAAGATACAATAGAAGTACGACAGATTCTATGCATCAAAAAATTGGTGAGTATATGACTGACGTTGAATGCGATTATTGTCATGGAGCTAGATTAAAAGATGAGTATTTGTCAGTTCGCATAAATGAAAAAAATATTTACGAAATTTGCCAAATGCCTGTAAAAGATTCTCTTCAATGGTTCAAAGATTTGGAATTGGAAGAGTCCAAGAAATTTATTGGAGACGAAATATTGAAGGAAATTATAAGTAGACTTCAATTTTTGAATGATGTTGGGCTTGATTATTTGACTTTGGATAGATCTGCTTCTACTTTATCTGGTGGAGAATCTCAGAGAATTAGATTGGCAACACAAATTGGATCTGCATTGGTCGGCGTTGTCTATGTATTAGATGAGCCTTCAATTGGCCTTCACCAAAGAGACAATGATAAATTGATTAAAGCGCTTAGAAACTTAACGGATATTGGAAATACTTTGGTAGTGGTTGAACACGATGAAGATACGATGAAAGAATGCGATTATCTTGTTGACATCGGACCGGGGGCTGGTGTTCATGGAGGCGAAATCGTAGCTTGTGGAACTATTGATGATATTATAAAAGAAAAAAGATCCATTACAGGGAAGTATTTGTCTGGCGAATTGGCAATTCCTGTTCCGGAACAAAGACGAAAACCAAATGGATATTTAGAATTTAAAGGTTGCAAAGAAAATAACCTAAAGAATATAAATGCGAAATTTGCACTTTCATGCTTCAACTGTGTTACAGGAGTTTCAGGATCTGGCAAATCTTCATTGGTCAACGAAATTGTCTACAAGAAATTAGCCAGAGATTTGAATAATGCGAAGATGAAGAATGGTAAATTCAAATCAGCCACTGGAATTGAAAATTTGGATAAAGTTGTACAAATAGATCAATCTCCGATTGGTAGAACGCCACGAAGTAATCCAGCGACTTATACAAAAGTATTTGATTTGATAAGAGATTTGTTTGCATCGACTCCTGAAGCAAACATGAGAGGATATCAAAAAGGAAGATTTTCATTTAACGTAAAGGGTGGAAGGTGTGAAGCTTGTAAGGGCGATGGAACTATAAAGGTAGAAATGCACTTTTTACCAGACGTTTATGTTCCATGTGACGTTTGTAAAGGAAAAAGATATAACAGAGAAACTTTGCAAGTAAAATACAAAGGCAAAAACATCGCCGATGTTTTGGATATGACAATTGATGAAGCGTTAGAATTTTTTAGAAATTTTCCGCCAATTAAAAATAAATTGCAAACTTTACAAGATGTAGGTTTGGGATATATTAAATTAGGACAATCTTCAACTGAATTATCCGGTGGAGAAGCGCAAAGAGTAAAACTTGCCAGTGAATTATCTAAAAAAAGTACAGGAAAAACTGTATATATTTTGGATGAACCAACTACGGGTCTTCATTCAGCAGATATTGATAAATTAATTGAAGTCTTGCAAAGACTTGTGGATCAAGGGAATACCGTTATTGTTATTGAACACAATCTTGATGTTATTAAGGTCGCGGATTATATTATCGATTTGGGACCTGAAGGAGGAAATGGTGGAGGACAAGTTATCTTCCAAGGAACTCCTGAAAAATTAATTAGTAAGAAAAATTCATATACTGGGCAATATTTGGTTCCAAAATTGAATCGTTAAATTTTTGTAATAATCACCTTCTGATTTTTAGTGTATAATAAAAGTTAAGAAGGTGATTTTTTATGTACAATATTATGGTTGTCGACGACGAAAAAGACATAGTAAAAGCCATAGAAATATATTTGAAAACAGATAATTACAATGTGTTGAAGGCTTATAATGGTTACGATGCATTAGAATTAATGGAAAAGAATAAAATAGATTTATTTTTGGTAGATATAATGATGGAAGGAATGGACGGATTAGAACTAACTCAAAAAATAAGAGAAGTATCTAACGCGCCAATCATAATTTTGTCTGCAAAAAGCGAACTGAATGATAAGGTTATGGGATTGAATTTGGGTGCTGACGATTATATTACGAAACCTTTCGATGCTGTAGAATTATTGGCTAGAATCAAATCTTGTTTGAGAAGATTAGAACTTAGCAAAGACAATTCTTTAAATGGTAATGTGTTCTCAGCAGGAAGATTGACAATCAACGACGACAAAAAAGAAGTATTGATTGATGGTGAAGAAATAAAGTTAACTCCTTATGAGTACGGAATAATTTTACTTTTATTGAAAAACAAGGGAATAGTATTCACATCAGAAGAAATTTATGAAAATGTGTGGGAAGCTCCTCCTTATGATGTAAAAAAAATAGTTTCAGTCCACATATCAAGACTCAGAGAAAAAGTTGAAATCAATCCTAGAAGACCTGATTTGATTAAATCTGTGTATGGAATGGGATATAAGATAGAGGATATTTAATGATAAACTGGATAAAGAAAAGTTTTAGATCTATCGATGGTTATGTTGAAAAACAATTGGTAGATTTACTACTGTATTTTAGTTTTGGTTTTATTCTTGTATTCACTGTATCATTTTTTATTGAAAATATAATTAATGTATATAATTTTTCAGTTGCCATAACGTTGATATATGCGATGCTTGCTTTTTTCTATTCAATGGTCAAGGTAGTAAGGACTATTTACAAAAAGAAAAAGAATGCATTTTTAATATATCAATTCATTAGTAATTTCAAAGGAAAATACTACAATATTTATGTTGAGTCATTATTAACTTTGATTTTTTTAATGTATACTATGGCAACGATTATGGTTACAAATAGGAATTTGTTTGGGATTATATTCATCGGTGCAATTTTAGCGAAAATTTACATATCAATTTTAATCAATAATCTTGGCAAAATACTGCTTAACAAAAAAGTTGAGGCTATGTATTCTGGAAAAGACATTGATGTGTTTATTGACGACGAAATTTACAAAGACTCTGTGTATTTGATTAACCATTTACATGATTCGGTTATTAGTACAATGCAAGATAAAATCAATTCAGAAAAAATGAAAACTGAATTGATTACAAATATTTCACATGATATCAAAACACCTTTAACTTCTATTATAAATTACGTGGATTTGCTGAATCATGAAACAGATGAAGCCGAAAAGAAAAGATATATTGAAATTCTAGAATATAACGCTAAAAGATTGAAAACTATGGTAATAGATTTGATTTATGCTTCTAAAACTGGAACAGGAAATATTGATATTGAAATGGAAGTTGTAGAGCTGAATGAATTAGTATTGCAAGTTTACGGTCAATTTGATTCTGATTTCAATAAGTTGGGACTGGATTTTGAATATAGTGATAAAAGAAAAACAGTATTGATGATGACAGATGGTGCAAAGTTATCTCGTGTAATCGAAAATATTTTTAGTAACATTGTGAAGTATTCAAAACCTAACACAAAAGTATACGGTGAATGTGATGTAGTCGATGACAATATTATTCTGAAATTTTCTAATGTATCCAAGAATAAGATTGAAGTGAGCGCAGAAGAATTGATGGGGCAATTTGTAAGAGGGGAAAGGTCACGCCATTCTGAAGGTAGTGGACTTGGTTTGTACATTGCGAAGAATTTGATAGAATTGCTTGGAGGAACAAGTAAAATATCAATTGATGACGATAGATTTATTTATGAGATTAATTTTAAAGTAACTAGAAAAAAGAAAGTAAAATAGAATACAAAATTACATGATCCACATTGCCACCCCGCTTTAATTTATTTATTATAGCGGGGATTATTTTTATATAACTTCAATTAATATTAATTATTTTCCGGATAAAAAAGATTTATTCCTAATTCCGAGAAATTCTCCTTAATTTGAGAATCTAAATTCTGGTCGGTAATAATTCCATCAACTTCATTAAAATTACAAACTCTAATAGTTGCTGTATTTCCAAATTTTGTACTATCAGCTACACAAAATGTTTTTGAGGAGACCTGCTTCATTGTAGTTTTTATATCATATTGATCAAATCCATAATCCATAATTCCGTGTTTCAAATTTATACCACTTGCACTCATAAAAAATATATCAGGATGGTACATTTTGATAAAATTTATTGCTGATAATCCGTATGTAAATAAATCTTTATTATTAAGTCTTCCAGAAGCAAGTAATATTTTGATAGAAGGATTAGTAGCTAATATTTGTGCTATTGACAGAGAGTTCGTTATACATGAGATATTGTTAAATTGTTTTATTAATGATTTAGATATTTCTACATTTGTCGTACTGTCGTCTAGAGCTATCATAGAACCTTCTTTAACAAAGTCAGTAGTTATAGTAGCTAAATTTATTTTTTTTTCAATGTTGATTGTTTTTCTTGTAATCAAATCAAATTCTGGAATGTTTTCGTCAATTAAAATAGCACCTCCATAGACTCTTTTTAATTTATTTTCATTTTCTAATGTTTCTAGATCACGGCGTATAGTTTCAGGAGTAACATTAAAATTTTTCGATAAATTTTGGACTGTGATGCTACCATGTTTATTTAAATCTTGTAATATTTTATTTAATCTATCATTTTTTAGCATAGTATTTTAAAATTTTCACCTCATTTTTATTATAGCATATTAAAAATAATTTTTATGTTTTTATTTTAGCTTATTTACGTATATTTTACGAATACATTAATATTTTTTAACACCTAAAGATTATTATAAGATTAGGAAACAAAGATAAGCAAAAATAAAACAACAAAAACAAATATAAAATTGTGAAAAACACATAATAAGGAGGTTAAATGAGCAAAATTTCTCTAAGAAATATTTACAAAAGATATGAAAATAGCAAAAAATCTGCGGTTACCGACTTTAATTTAGAGATAGAAGATAAAGAGTTCATAGTTTTTGTAGGGCCTAGTGGTTGTGGAAAATCTACAACACTCAGAATGATTGCTGGATTGGAAGATATATCTGAAGGTGATTTATTTATTAATGGAAAAAAAATGAACGATGTTGCTCCTAAGGATAGAGGAACTGCAATGGTATTTCAAAGACTAATTGTCAAATCAAATGCAACACCTATGGTAAGAAACCAAAAAGTTCTTCTTTAGGTGTTTTATATTGTATACATTTTCTAGGTCTATTATTCATTAAACTTAAGTTATAATTTAAATCATTAATATTTACTTCCGATAAATCCATACCCTTAGGATAAAACTCCCTTAAAAGTCCATTACTATTTTCATTTGTACCCTTTTGCCATGCACAGTAGGGGTCACAAAAATAAGTTTTACATCCTAACTCTTTTTCTATTTTCTCAAATTCTGAAAATTCTTTACCTCTATCAAAAGTTATTGTTTTCACTAATTCTTTGGGAAAATCTTTTAGTGCATTGATTATTGCAGGTGTTACATTTTCTGATTTTCTATTTTCAACTAGAATTGCTATATAGTATCTAGATTTTCTTTCTGCTAAAGTTACGAAACAGTATCCACTTTTTCTTTTATGATCGAACCTGCCTGATTCTACTGTATCTGCTTCCCAGTGACCTAGCTCTTGCCTTTTGTATATTTCTTTAGGTCTTTTCTTAATAGTTCTGCCTTTATCGTTAAATTTTCCTCTTTTTTCTGCTGGTCTTTTAAATCTTCCTTTTCTTCTCAAATTTTCCATACTGGTTTTTGGCAGTTTTTTTGCGTGTATAAGCCTATATATAGTTGATGTAGATGGTATATGATTAATAGAATTTGTATTTCTATTTGATATTTGTTCAGGTGACCAATGTTCATTAATTTTTATAGTTAAATACTCAATAACATCTTTAGAAAACTTGGTTTTCCTATGACAATCTTTCCTTCTATGACGATATTTGTCATTTGCCTTTATTGGGAAGTATTTAGTGTAACTTCCTCTACTGGATTTTATTTTAGAAGAATTTCTTTTAATTTCTCGAGATATTGTACCAGGTGACCTTTTAAGTGCTTGTGCAATTTTTCTTATACTCATTCCTAAATTTAAAAATTGATAGATACAAGATCTCTCTTCTATGGTAAGATGGTTATAGCTCATAGTTAATCGCTCCTTTTAATATGTTTTGTTTGGTCACTTACATATTAACACAGCTGATTAGCTATGAGTTATTTTATGTTGCACTTGTTATGATAAATTATCCAAAACTATGCATTATATCCTCATTTAAATGTTTATGACAATATCGGATTTGGTTTAAAAATCAGAGGTGTTGACAAAAATACAAGAGATAAGAGCATTCGAAAAACAGCGGAAATGTTAAGTTTGACACCTTATCTTAAAAGAAAACCTATTGAGTTATCTGGTGGTCAACGTCAAAGAGTTGCATTAGGGAGAGCAATAGTAAAAGAATCTGAAATATTTTTAATGGATGAACCTTTGTCAAATTTGGATGCAAAGTTAAGAATTCACATGAGAAAAGAATTAGTAGAATTACAACAAAATTTAGGTTCTACAGTTATTTATGTAACACATGATCAAACAGAAGCAATGACCATGGCAAGTCGAATTGTTTGCTTAAAAGATGGGATTATTCAACAAGTCGGGACGCCGGAAGAACTTTACTCTAATCCTAATAATATGTTCGTCGGGGGATTCTTAGGGTCTCCACCGATGAATTTTATAAAAGGGAAAATTGAAGACGCGAAATTCTATGATGAATCAAGTAATTATATATGCGATGTTAACCAAGATTCTGCTAAAGATGTTGTATTAGGAATTAGACCCGAGAACATCAAAATTTCTAATAATGATTCAGGAATTAAAGTTCCGGTGAAGTTAATAGAATTGCTTGGTGCTGATTATAATATTCACGCTGAGTTATATGGAAATAAAATTACTATAAATACAGATGCTAATAGATATATAAAAGATAAGGACGAATTAAACATTGTATTTGATGCAAATAAATTATTGTTTTTTGATCCAAAAACAGAAATGAGATTATTTTTGGAGGATTAATATGGACAATGTAAAAAGTGTAACAAAGCATCAAGATAATAATAGAAAAATAAAAGATATTAAAAGAAATAGTTTGAATGTTCCTAACTTCATAATATATATACTTATTCCATTATTACCATTATTGGTTTTTTGGTTCATTCCAATGATTATTTCTTTTATGATAAGTTTTACCGATTGGGATTATATTAGTCCAAAATTTAATATAATTGGTTTAAAAAATTATTCAGAGATACTTAAAAGTTCAGAATTTTGGCAAGCTTTAAAGAATACAATTTTATTTGGTTTTGGAACAGTATGCCCGACTTTAATAATTGGTTTTCTAATGGCCCTAATAATCGAGAAAGTAAAAAAAGGAAAAGATATTTTTCAAGGATTTTTATTTTCGCCATGGATTACTCCAATGGTTGCAATGAGTATTGTATGGAGTTGGATGTTCAGGCCTAGTGTTGGATTAATTAATTATTGTTTAAAATTTTTGGGAATTAATGGTCCAAATTGGCTAATGGATTCTAAATATGCTCTTATAGCTGTTATGATAGTTACTGTTTGGAAAACAGCTGGATGGGCGATGCTGTATTATTCAGATGCAATAAGTAAAATACCAAAAGATTTATTTGAAGTTTGTAATTTGGAAGGAGCAAACTCATTCCAAAAAATTAAATATATTTATTTTCCACTAACAATAAAAACGACATTGTTTCTAGGAATCATAAGTCTGATAAATTCAATTCAGGCTTATGATCAGATTTCTGTACTAACTAGAGGAGGTCCAGCTGGATCAACTAGAACATTATTATACTTATTTTATCAGATGGCATTTGAACAATTTAATATGGGCAAAGCTACAACTATTGCAATAATAATGGTAATTATCACAGGAATACTAGCTAGTATCATGTTCTATATGCAAAAGAAACTAGTAAAATAGGAGCTAAAATGAATAAAATAAAAAAAATAATCAATTTATTATTATTAGCGTTTGTAAGTATATTAGCTTTTTTTCCGCTATTATGGATGGCTACAAATTCTTTTAAAACAGCAAATAAAATTATTCAACAACCATTAAACCTGTTTCCTGAAGTATTAGATTTTAGAAATTTCATAGGTGCATTAGAAAAAGCACCATTCGATCTTTATATAATTAATAGTATTATAACAGCATTTGCAATAGTTGTTTTACAACTATTGCTTGGAATTTTGATGGGATATGGTTTATCGAAGTTTGATTTCAAAGGTAAAAAGATTTTGTTTGGATCTATTCTCTTGACATATATGCTTCCAGCAGCAGCGACGTATGTTCCGAGTTATGTTATCCTTGCAAAGATGAATTTAATTGATACAATACCAGGAATTATTATTTCTAATGTGGTAAGTGTGTTTACGATATATATGGTTTACCAAACTTTTTCTTCTGTACCTAAAGAAATGATAGAAGCAGCTGAGATGGATGGAGCAAATAATTGGCAAATATTATGGAAAGTTATGGTTCCACTTTCTAAATCTACAATATTAACAACAGCATTGATACAGTTTGTTATTATGTATAATAACTATATGTGGCCATCTCTAATAACAAACAGTAAGAAAAATTATCTCATAAGTGTGGGATTAAATATTTTCTTTAATTCAAAAGGGAATTTCACACAGAATTTACCGATGTTGATGGCTGCAAACACTATATCAGTATTACCACTATTAATTTTATTTTTAATTTTAAAGAAGTGGTTTATTGAAGGAATAAGCGATAGCGGAATAAAAGGATAAAAAATTAGGAGGGAAAAATGAGAAAATTAAGAAAAATTTCATTAATGATACTTTGTGGTATATTAATGCTTACAAGTTGTTCAGAATCTGCTAAAAAAGCACAAAATGAAAATAGCAGTGGTTCTAATGTTGCATCAGAAGATAGCAGCAAAAAGGAAAAGGTTGAAATTCAATTTTGGTATGGATTAGGGTCTGTTGCAGGTCAGACAATGGAATCAATTATTGCAGATTTTAATGCATCACAAGATAAAGTAAAGGTTGTAGGGGTACAACAAGCCGATTACAACGAAACGTATCAAAAAGTTCAAGCTGCAATAGCTGCTAAACAACCACCAGCAGTTTTTATAGGAAGTAAGATTTCTGAAATGGCTGAATCACAAATAGCTGTAGATTTATCCACATTTATGAATGATAAGACACCAGAATCTGATTATCTTGATGTACTAATGAAACCGGCAAAGATTAATGGTAAAATTTATGCGATACCTGCATATGGAACAACACAAGTAATGTATTATAGGAAAGATTTATTGAATAAAGCGGGCATTAAGCCAGAAGAAGCTTATTCTTCTTGGGAAAAAGTATATGATGCATCTAAAGAAATACAAAAAAAAGGTGTTACAAAATGGGGACATCTTCCAATGTGGGGTGCTGATAATCTTATCGATATAGCTTTGAGCAATGGAGGATCAATCCTTAGTGAAGATGGAAAAAAAGTTACAATAAATTCACCTGAATGGATTGAATCATGGGATTTTATTAGAAAACAAATTTTTGAAAACAAAACTGCAAAGATTGAATCCGGAGGACAAGGATGGGAATACTGGTACAGAACAATTGATAATGTGATGAACGGACAAGCTATGAGTTATACAGGATCTTCAGGGGACAAAGGTGATTTGGATTTTAAAATTATCGGATCATGTCCTCAACCAGGATTGAATGGAAAGCCAGGAAAACCACAAGCTGGTGGACATTATTTAGTTGTACCACAAGCAGCTTCTAAAGAACAACAACAAGCTGCATTTGAATGGATATCATACTTTACTAGTCCAAAAATTTCAGCGAAATGGTCAATGAAAACAGGATACATTCCAGTTAGAAAAAGCGCTATGGAGGATGAGGATTACAAAGCTTTTACAAAAGAAAATCCTTATGCAGTTGTACCATATCAACAAGCGCTTAAAGCTACACCAGTATTTGTTGACCCAACAAAAGGAAAGATTACTGATGCTTTGAGTATTGCAGCAGATAAAATTGAGTTACAAAATATTCCAACAAAACAAGCATTGGATGAAGCTCAAAAAGTAGCTCAAGAAGCATTAGATAAGATTAATAAATAGATTGTTCGAATAGAAATTTGAATGAAATATGATAATTTTTGGAGATAACTAATGAAAGATAGATTACTGTTTAATAATGATAGGAATAATTTCTTAGAAACAAATCTCAAAAAAAAATATGATAAAATTACTTTTAATATAAAATGTAATGTAATCACAATATCGATAAGTTGGAAAAACAATAAAAATTTATTATTTATGTATTTATTTGGACCGGACAAGAATTTGTATGGACAGATTGTTACTAATTCAAAAGATGGAACAAGATGCATATCTACAATAAGCGATTACACTTCTCCTTGTTGCAAAACACTAAAATCAAGTGAAACTTTTCAAGGTGAATGGACAATAGAATATGCAATTTATGGAGAGGTTGAGTCTAATACAGCAAGTATACTAGTAAAAGAAGAGGATGAATTTAATCATAAATTAAAAGAAATAAGTTTAATTGAACGACCAAAAATATCTGAAAATACCATATATGATGAAATGAAATGGTATGCAGGTGATTTTCATACACATACTATATTTTCAGACGGTAAAATGACAAGAGAAGAGAATAATGATATAGCGAAAAAACAGAATCTTGATTTTTTTATTCCAACAGATCATAATATTTTTCATTATAAATGGCCCAATTCTGATGATGTATGTATATATCCAGGTGTTGAGATTACATCAAGTTATGGTCATATAAACTTATTGTTTTCAGAAAAAAATCCGTTTGAAGAACATTCTATATTTGAGATAGAGAATAAACCTTCACTTATAGAGATAATTAAGGAGGCTGAGAAATACTCTATAGTATCAATAAATCATCCATTCATGCCTCCTTGGGATTTTTTGCTAGGTGATTTGCCACTTGAATATGTTAAAATCTTGGAAATAATTAATGATCCAACATATAAAACATCCATAAATGCAACTAATGATGCAATAGACAAATGGAATTGTCTACTGAATGATGGATACAAGGTTGTGGGAATAGGAGGTAGTGACTCACATTTAAGACCAAATGAAAAATATGCAAATTCTAAATATCCTTCTATATTAGGAGATCCAAAAACATATTTATATTCAAAAAGTAATTCTTGGAATGATTTAAAACAAGCTCTTGTACAAGGAGATGTCGTAGTATCGAGAAAAGATTTTATTGACCTTAATTCACACGGCTTGAATAGAGAAAATAACTCTTTTGAGGGAAAAGTGTTCTTAGAAAGCAAACTAACTAACGAAACATTTCATGATCTCGATCTATACCATAATTGGATTGTCGATGGAAAGACAATTTTGAAAGAAAAAGGATTAGTATCAAAATTGAATCAAGAAATAGATTTAAAATATCATTGGATTAGACTTGATATAACTGACGAAGATGATAATTTGTATGGGTTTACTAATCCGATATTCTTTAATCGAGATAAAAAAACTCAAAGTATGAAATACTGGAAAGACTTAATGGTAAAAAAATATGAAAATTAGAGGGATAATATTTGATAAAGATGGTACGTTGATTGAGTTTTCAGATATATGGCGATGCGCAGTTGAAGAACTATTCAATGAATATTCATTATCTGAAGAAGTAAAAAAAGATATAAGAGAAAAAATCGGAATAAAAAGTGATTCGACAATTAGAGAAAATAGTATTCTAGCATCAGGGACGATGGATGAATTATTTGAAGTAATTAGTATGTATATTTTAAATTCTGATGATGAAATTTATGAAAATATGGAAGAATTTTTTTCTGAATATTTAAAAAGTCATTCTAACATGATTAAGGAGACCTGTGATTTAGATGGATTATTCAATGAATTAAAAAATGATGGCATAAAAATCGGTGTAATTACTGCAGATAATTACCGTCAAGCTAGGTTTTGCTTTCAAATTCTTAAATTAGAAAAATATATTGAATTCTTAGGGAGTGGAGATAGATATTTGAATAAGCCGAATCCACAAGCGTTACAAGCTTTTTGCAAAAAATTTTCTCTAGATATAAATGAAGTTGCAGTTGTAGGTGACTCTGACATAGATATGCAATTAGGAAAACACGCTGGACTTTCAATAGGTGTTTTATCTGGTGTCGGAACAGAAAAAATGCTGTTGAATTCTGCTGACGTAGTTGTAAAATCACCATGCGATATATTATCTGTAATAGATAATCATAATAAGCTTCGATAATAAATTGTTACCAAATATAATGAAGTAAAAGTATTACCTTATTTTTTGATTAAATCTATTTGTTTTAAAAGATAAACCACCTGATTGGAAATATTTTCTAATCAGGTGGTTTTTTGAATAAAGATTATAAAGTTTTATAATCGAGTGTTAGTTATCATTATTGTCCGATGAATTGTTATTGTTTCGCTTTCTATTGTTGCCATTTCTGTTATTTCTATTGTTTTCTTTTTCGTCGTCTTTCTTGTCGTTATCTTTATCGTCTTTGTCCTCTTTATCGTCTTTGTTCTTGTCATCCTTGTCTTCGTCATCTTTGTACTTAGGTTTAAAAATATTGAAGATTGTTCTGTCAGAATAACCAGGCATACTATATTTCCAGTCTTTTGGAATTATATTGTTATGTTCTGATGGCTTGTAAGGAGGGTCTCTTTTTATGAAAACTCCCCATCCTAATTCCCATGGAGGAGTTTTGTCCGTTGCTAATTTTCCATCTACAACGTCAATTCTCCTAGATTCATACAAATCGGAAACTTCAGTTGGTTCTGTGCCTGCTTTGTAGACTTCTTCTTTTACAATTCCTCGAGGATCTCTCCAACTGTATTTGCTTGGAAGTTTATTTGCTAAAGTATCAACTTTAACTCTTACTATTCCATCTGGTTCTTCAAATTTAATTGGAATTTTATCTTCTAAAGTATATCTATTTACTGCACTCCAAATTTGTACAACTTTTTTCTGGCTAATTTGAGTCATTTTTAATTGTTGATTGTCAAAACCTAGCCATGTACTAATAGTATAATATGGACTCATTCCAACAAACCAAACATCTTGGTAGTCGTTTGTAGTACCTGTTTTTCCACCAATATCAAAACCGTCTAACCTTGCATATTTGGAATAGTTGTAGTCAGTAGATGTTCTTAGTATGTCTCTCATAATGTATGCAATTTGAGGACTTACAACTTCGTTTTGCTTTTGTGGATTTTCTATGATCACTTTACCCAAACTATCAGTAACTTTTGTAAATGAAATAGGCTCTCTGTATTGTCCACTGTTATTAATAGCATTATATGCTCCCGCCATTTCAACAGGAGTAAATCCTTTAGTTAATGAACCAAGTGCCATTGCTGATGTGTTTTCATCATTTTCAGAAGTATTTTCAGCAGCACTAATATAGTTATCAGCTTTAGGATTTTTTGCATTAATTAATCCAAATTTTTCTAAATAACTTTTTGATTTTTCAATTCCAATATCTTCTAAAACTTTTACTGCAGTAACGTTAATTGAATTTTCTACAGCATATCTAAGAGAAACCAGCCCTTCATAACCTTCATACCAGTTTTGAGGCCATAATTCGTGCTTTTCGTTGTAGTGAGGTAAATCATCTAAGCCTGATGCAGGGGAATATCCATTGTCTAATGCTGGAGTATATACACCTAAAGGTTTCATACTAGAACCAACTTGTCTAGGAATATCAGATGCTCTGTTAGTAGTATCTTTATTATCTGAATATCTTCCACCGACCAAAGCTTTGATTTGTCCAGTTGTTTTATCGACAACCACACTTGATGATTGTGGTTGTTTGATTCCATCCTCATTTATAGTGTAGAAATCCTTAGCAAAAATCAAATTGTCATTGTTGTCGTATTTGATTAAATTTGGATTTTCTTTTATATATTGGCTTGAGATTGTGATGTTACCTTCACCATCTGTATTCAAATTTTTGCCACCAATATTGATTGAAGATATTTTATGAGTTACCAAATTATTACTATCGTTTACTGAGTAATAATCTTTCAAATCCAAATATTTTCCATATTGTTTTACTTTAATTGATTTTGAATAATTAAAAGTGACAGAACCATCTGGGTTTTTAGTGTATTGATCTGGTGAAATAAAGAACTCATCGTTGTCATTGATTATATTTTTCTTTCTAAAATAAATAACTTCATTTAAAGCGTTTGTAATGTTTCTGCCGTCATCGCTTGACCATTTTAATAAATTTGCTGATGAACCATCTGCGATAATATCATCGACTTTTTTATCGTATAATTTTTCCAAATTACTTTGCATATTCATATCAACACATGAATATATCTTTAGTCCACCATTGATTAGTTTGCTTTTAGCTTCTTGTTGTGAGTAACCTTTTTCGATAAGTTTTGCAATAACTTGTTCATAGATAATATCTGAATAGTAGTTGGACAGGTTATCTACGTTTTTAATTCCCGGTTTTATATTAGCTGCGATGTTTTCTTGAAGAGCTTTGTCGTATTCTTCTTTTGTGATTTTATTGTTATCTAGCATTTTTTTAAGAACGTAATCTCTTCTGTCGATAGTTTGTTGATTGTAGACAGCTTTGTATGTTTCACCGCTTAAAGTAACTTCTCCGACGATTTTTGACTGATCTTTTACTTGACCTGGTTCAATCGCCTTGTATAATGCTAAGTTAGTAGGACTCTTCACGATTCCTGCAAGGGTAGCGCATTCTGATAAAGTTAATTCATCTATGTTTTTTTTGAAGTAAATTTCGGCGGCAGCTTGAACTCCGTAAGCATTTTGTCCCAAGAAAACAGTATTCATATATGTTTCCAATAATTTTTCTCTGCCTAAGTAGTTTGTCAATTCCATTGCCAAATAAGCTTCTTTGAATTTTCTATCAAATGACCTTTCATTCGTTAAGTACAAATTACGAGCTAATTGTTGAGCTAGAGTACTTGCTCCACGTTTCATAGAACCAGATTTTAAATTATCAAAAATAGCTGATGTGATACCGATAGGATCCACACCATTGTGTTTGTAAAATCTTTCATCTTCCACAGATGTGAAAGCATCCATCATGTATTTTGGTATCTTATCTAATTTAACAACCTCTCTATATTCAGTGGTTTTGATTTTCTCGATTAAATTTCCATCCTGATCCAAAATTTCTGATGTTTGATTCATCATATTATTTATTTCTTCGGGATTAACCTTTGGAGCTAATTGCATAGCTCGAACTCCAGCTACTCCGATTAATCCACCTACAAATGCAAATATACAAATCAAACATAATATTAAAATTTTTATGGATTTCAATATTATATTTTTATCTTTATTCATAAATTCCTCCATAAAATGTATATACACTATTATACCACAAAGTGTAGATTCAACATATATTCCTAGAAATACGAAGTACATTTTACTTAAAGGAAGATTATTATATAATATAAATAAAGGAGCAACAATGAAAGAAAAAACAATTTTAGTTTATTTTGAATTTAAAAACAAAAAAATAAACGATGAAGATATAAAAGAAATGGAAAGTTTGATTGAATCTTCTGGCGGTGAAGTCTGCGCAATTTCAGAAGTTAGAAAAAACTTTATTGATTCAAAATATTACATAGGAAAAGGGAAATGTCTGGAGATTAAAGATGCTGCAGAAAAAATGGACGTAACAACTTTGATATTTAATGTAGAACTATCTGGTTCAAATATAAAAAACTTGGAAGATATAACTGGACTTAAAATAGTAGACAAAACAAATTTAATTTTAGATATATTTGCAAGTAGAGCTAAAACAAAACAAAGTGTGCTACAAGTTGAACTTGCAGAATACAAATACAGACTTCCAAGATTAATTGGATTCAGAGATCACTTATCCAGAACTGGTGGTGGGATTGGAACTAGGGGTCCTGGGGAAACAAAACTTGAAGTAGATAGAAGAACTATCCAAAAGAAAATTGACAATGTAAAACGAGAATTAAAAAGTATTGATAAAAGTCAAGAAAACATGAGAAAACAAAGACTAAAATCAGATATAAAAATGGTGAGTATGGTTGGATACACAAATGCTGGTAAGTCTACTTTGTCCAACAAATTGGTGAATTTCTACAAAGATAAGTACACGGAAGAGTTTGAAACAGAGGATTTACTATTTAAAACACTGGACACTACTTTGAGAAAATGTACATTACCAAATAAAAAACAATGCCTTGTAATAGATACCGTTGGATTTATTAAAGATATTCCAACAGATTTAATCGAAGCATTTAAGTCAACGTTGTTGGATTTGAAACATTCTGACTTGATTTTATTTATATTAGATTCTTCAAGTTCTGATTTGGACAATCAAATCACTACAACGATGGATATATTAAAAGAATTAAAAGTATTGGACAAACCAATGGTTACGGTATTTAATAAATCTGATAAAAATCCTAACGTGATTTTCCCGTATAATTTGGAAAATAAAGTTAAGATATCAGCTTTTAACGATGAAGACATCGAAATGTTATTGTACAAAATTCAAGAAGAATTATATGGCAATTACAAATGTGTTAAAATGAGATTTGACTACGATCATCAGGACGTTCTGAACACAATTTTACAAATTTTTAAATGTGAAGATGTATCATATAATAATGAAGATGTACGTCTTAAGGTTGAGATTTCTGAATCAGAGATAGAAAAATATGAGGAATTTATATATGAAAAATTATAGAAGTATTCACAAAAGCGTACCTTTTTCTTTTGTAATAAACAAATCAGAATTTATCGGAAATTGTAAGTTTGTGGAATCAGAAGAAGAAGCTTTGGATTTTGTGGATAGTATAAAAACAAAATACAGTGACGCAACTCACAATTGTTCTGCATATATCATTGGAGAGGACAAATTAATTCAGAGATTTGACGATGATGGTGAGCCTTCCCAAACAGCAGGTATTCCAATCCTTGAAGTAATTAAAAAAGAAGATTTGACTAATGTTTGTGTAGTTGTTACAAGATACTACGGCGGAATTAAACTAGGAGCAGGTGGACTCATCAGAGCATACACAAAAGCTTCAAGTGAGTGTTTGAATGAGTCGGTTATCGTAGACAAGAAAATATTTAGAAATTTTCAGATAGAATTTGACTACACCAATGTTGGTAGTATTGAAAACTTTCTGATGAATAATGATATTTACGTAGCTGATAAACAATACTCAGACAAAGTTGTTTTCGATATTTTATTAGATGAAGACAAATATCAGGAAGTAGAAGGCAAATTAATTGATTTGACCAACGATAATATAAAGTTTACGATGATTGAATTTACTTACCAATCATCACTAAATGGTAAGTTAATATTTTAAAATGATGTAAATTGTGATAAAATTTGAAGGTGGATTAAAATGGATTACGCAAAATTATGTGAAGATATAATAAAATGGATAAAAGAAGAAGTCGAATCAGCTAATCTAAAAGGTGCTGTTTTTGGAATTAGCGGTGGAATCGACAGTGCTGTGTTAGCTTGTCTGTGCAAAAAAGCTTTTGGGGATAACGCCTTAGGTTTGATTATGCCAATAAAAAGCAATCCCAAAGACGAAGAAGATGCTAGAATATTAGCAGAAGCGATTGATTTGAATTGTAAAAAAGTCGATCTGAATGGTGGTTTTGATGCATTGATACAAACTTTTGAGAAAACTTCTGTAGAAATGGCTGCATCAAATATTAAGCCAAGACTTAGAATGATAACTTTGTACTATTACGCACAAAACAACGGATATATGGTGCTATCTGGATCAAATCGTTCTGAATTTATGACTGGATATTTTACAAAATACGGCGACAGTGGAGCTGATTTAATGCCACTTTTGAATTTGTACAAGACAGATATTTTCGAAATGGCGAAAGTTTTGAGAGTTCCAGATATAATTATAAATAAAAAACCTAGCGCTGGTTTGTGGGAAGGTCAAACAGATGAAGATGAGTTTGGATTCACTTACGAAGAACTAGATAATTATTTGATGAATAATTCTGAAACTAAATCCAAAGATTTGATTGATAAAAAGATAAGACAAAGCGAACACAAAAGAAAATTTGCGAAATCATTTGAGTTCGATAGAAATAAATATTAAGGATGTGATTTTATGTCAGGACATAATAAATGGAGCAAAATAAAAAACAAAAAAGGTAGTGAAGATGCTAGAAGAGGTAAAGTATTCACAAAAATGGCAAGAGCGATAACTGTTGCCGTTAGAGAAGGTGGAGCTGATCCTGAATACAATCCTAGTTTAAAATCTGTTATAGAAAAAGCTCGTGCAGAAAATATGCCTAACGATAACATCGATAGAGCAATTAAAAAGGCGAGTGGAGACGGAGATTCTGCAAATTACGAAAACATTGTATATGAAGGATACGGTCCAGAAGGAGTGGCTGTTATAGTTGAATGCTTGACAGATAACAGAAATAGAACTGCTTCAGATGTTAGACATTATTTTGATAAATTCGGCGGAAATCTTGGACAAAATGGTTCTGTATCATTTATGTTCCAAAGAAAAGGTCTGTTATTAATCGATGCAGATTCTTTGGACGAGGAAGAAGTAATGATGGACAGTTTAGATGCTGGCGCGGAAGATTTTGAAGCTGATGATGGAATTTTTGTAATTAACACAGCTATGGAAGATTTTGCACAAGTGAGAGATACTTTGTTGGATAAAGGATACAAATTCGTAAAATCTGATTTGGTTTATGAACCATCAAATTACGTTAAAATCAACGACGAAGCTAATGTTGATAAAATGGAAAAATTAATCGATAATCTAGAAGATAGTGATGACGTTCAACAAGTAAGTCATAACTGGGATAACGAATAAAAATGGACAGGGTAGCTTTTTCTATTTTTGGAATAGATATAATGTGGTATGGAATATTGATTACTTTAGGGGTGATTTTAGGCTATGTAGTAGCTGTAAAGTTAGCTAAAGTAGAAAATATTTCAGAAAATACCATATTGGACATTTTAGTCTGGGCACTTCCTATTGCAATTGTAGGAGCAAGGGCTTATTATGTAATATTTGAATGGGATTATTATTCCAAAAATTTAGGAGAAATCATCGATATTCGCGGCGGTGGATTGGCGATTTATGGAGGAATAATTGCCGCAGTTATTACTTGTTATGTTATTTGTAAGAAGAAAAATCTTAAATTTTTGAAAATGCTGGATATTTTTATGCCGGCGATTGCACTGGGACAAGCAATTGGTAGATGGGGTAATTTTATAAATAAGGAAGCTTATGGTACTCCAACTAATCTTCCTTGGGCAATTACAATAGATGGTGTAAAAGTTCATCCTACATTCTTGTACGAATCTCTTGGAGATTTTATTATATTCTTAATATTGGTGTATATATTTAAAAACAAGAAGAAATTTGATGGACAAATAACAAGTTTATACATGATTTTATACGGAATATTGAGATTTTTTGTAGAAGGACTCAGAACTGATAGCTTGTACATTGGAGCATTAAGAGTGAGTCAATTAGTAAGTATTGCAATTGTAATTGCAGGAATAATTTTACAAATTAAATATAAAAAGCAAATTGTTAAGTCAGATGAAAAGTAAATCATCTGGCTTTTTACAAATATAAAAGAGGTGATATATTTGTGTTCTAGATTTGAACTGAATATAAGTAAACTTGATTTATTAAAAAGATACAATAAAAAACAAATCACAAAATTTAATCCAAAAACAGAAGTATTCCCTGGGCAACAAATTTTAACTTTATGTGATGATTTTGATTATATGAGGTGGGGAATTGACGTTGATTTTATGAAAAAATCTATAATAAATTCTAGAATCGAAAAGATTTATACTTCAAAGTTTTTCAAGGAAGATTTCGAATACAGAAGATGTTTGATTCCTGCTACTGCATTTTTTGAGTGGAATCAGAAAAACAAAGATAAGTACAGATTAACTTTTACGAATCAAAAAATATTTTCTATCGCAGGTATTTTCAGAGAATATAAAAGTCAAGAAACCAGTATAAGACATGTGAGTATGCTCACTACAGAGGCTAAAGGATCAATATCTGATATTCATACTAGAATGCCAATTATATTGCCGCAATCTTTTGAACAAACATATTTGTACGGAGAAAATTCCAAAGAAATTCACGAGTTTTTGTTGACAAATTTTATTGACTTAGATATGGAAAATTTATCGGATAGTCAATTAACATTTTTGTAAATTTATGATATAATTTATATGAATATTGAAAAGCGAAGAAGGATAAATAATATAACAATTACAGAGAGTTAATGTATGGTGAAAATTAACAAGTTATAACGGCAGTCTGGAGCTAATAATTCTAAGAGTGATGTTTTATCATAATTAGGGTGGAACCGCGGAAAATACATTTCGTCCCTGAAGTTTTACTTCGGGGATTTTTTATTATTCAAAAAAATGGAGGGTTTTATGAAAAACGAAGAAAAAACTATGGAAAAAATAGTGAGCTTATGTAAATCAAGGGGAATAATATTTCCTGGTAGTGAAATTTATGGAGGATTATCAAATACTTGGGACTATGGTTCTTTAGGTGTTGAAATCAAGAATAATATCAAAAGAGCTTGGTGGAAAAAATTCATCCAACAAAGTCCTTACAATGTTGGCTTGGATGCTGCTATACTTATGAATCCTCAAACTTGGGTGGTTTCTGGTCATGTTGGTGGATTCTCAGACCCATTAATCGACTGTAAAGAATGTAAATCTAGATTTAGAGCTGATAAATTAATTGAAGATTATTTCATGAATGAAAAAAATGAAGAAATAACTGGATTAGATGGAAAATCAGAACAAGAATTGTTAGATATTATAGAAAAAGAAGACATAAAATGTCCTGAATGTGGTAAACACAATTTTACAGATATCAGAAAATTCAACTTGATGTTCAAAACTTTCCAAGGGGTTACTGAAGATAACAAATCAGAAATTTATTTGAGACCTGAAACTGCACAAGGTATTTTTGTGAATTTCAAAAATGTTCAAAGAACTTCAAGAAAGAAAATTCCTTTTGGAATTGGTCAAATAGGTAAATCTTTCAGAAACGAAATCACTCCAGGTAACTTTATTTTTAGAACAAGAGAATTTGAACAAATGGAATTAGAATTCTTCTGTGAACCTGGCACTGATTTGGAATGGTTCGAATATTGGAGAAATTTCTGTAGAGAATTCTTATTAAATTTGGGAATGAAAGAAGAAAACTTAAGACTTAGAGACCACGAACAAGAAGAACTATCATTCTACTCAAAAGCTACAACAGACTTTGAATATCTATTCCCATTTGGATGGGGAGAATTATGGGGAATTGCCGATAGAACTGATTATGATTTGTCAAAACACAGTGAAGGTTCTGGAGAAAAGCTAGAATATATGGACCCATCTACAAACGAAAAATACATTCCATATTGCATAGAACCATCAGTAGGTGTAGACAGAATGTTTTTATCGTTCTTGTGCGATGCTTATGAAGAAGAACAATTAGAAGACAATTCTACAAGAACTGTTTTAAAGATTCATCCTGCATTAGCGGCATATAAAGTTGCAGTTCTTCCTTTAACTAAAAAATTAAATGATAAAGCAATGGAAATTTATAACGAATTAGCTAAGAATTTTATGACTCATTTTGATGATGCTGGTTCAATTGGTAAGAGATACAGAAGAGAAGACGAAGCAGGAACTCCATATTGTGTAACGATAGATTTTGATACTTTAGAAGATAATACAGTTACTATCAGAGATAGAGACACTATGGAACAAAAGAGAATGACAGTTGAAGAAATTATAGAATTTGTTAATAAAGAAATGGAGTTTTAATTATATGACAGAAACATTGAATCCGTTAGAAAATGCAAGATATCAAATAAAAAAAGCTTGTGATATTTTAAATTTAGACGATAGCGTTTATGAATTATTGAAAGATCCTTACAGAGTAATTGAAATAAATATTCCAGTGAAAATGGATGATGGTTCAATGAAAGTGTTTAAGGGTTACAGATCACAACATAATAATGCAATGGGTCCTACAAAAGGTGGATTGAGATTTAGAGAAGATGTTAACTTGGATGAAGTTAAAGCTTTATCTATATGGATGACTTTTAAATGCCAAGTAACAAACCTACCTTATGGTGGAGGAAAAGGTGGAATAATTGTAGATCCATCAAAGCTTTCTGAAGGTGAATTGGAAAGATTATCTAGAGGATTTGTTGATGGAATGTACAAATATTTAGGAGAAGATTTTGATATTCCAGCTCCAGATGTTAATACAAATGGGAAAATTATGAGTTGGATGGCTGATGAGTACAACAAATTAACTGGTACTAATCAAATCGGAACTTTCACTGGTAAACCGATTGAATTTGGAGGTTCCTTGGGAAGAACAGAAGCTACAGGATTTTCAGTAGCTTTAAGCGCAAAAAAAGCAGTTCTAAATTTAAATAAAAAATTAGAAGAAACAACTGTTGCCTTACAAGGATTAGGCAATGTTGGTATTTATACTTTAAAATATGTGCTTGAACATGGTATGAAAGTCAATTACATCATGGAATACAATAAACAAAGAGGAGTATTTGCAATTCACAAGGAAGACGGATTCAATTTTGAAGAATGCTATGAAATCTCTCAAACGAAAGAAAAAGACTTCGCTAGTATTGAAGGATGTGAAGTAATTTCAAATGAGGATTTTTTCGCAGCTGATGTTGATGTTTTGATTCCTGCTGCTTTGGAAAATGCAATTACAACTGAAAATGTTAATTCAATTAAAGCGAAAATCATTGTAGAAGGTGCAAATGGACCTATAACAAAGGATGCAGATGAAATTTTAAATGAAAAAAATGTAGTTATTGTTCCAGATATTTTGGCAAACTCTGGAGGAGTCACTGTATCTTATTTTGAATGGGTACAAAATAAAGCAGGATATTATTGGTCTGAGGAAGAAGTTAGAGAAAAAGAATATTATTTGATTAATAAATCATTTAATGAAATTTGGGAATTATCCGAAAAGCTTAATATAACTTTGAGACAAGCTGCTTATGTACATTCAATCAAAAAAATTAGCGAAACAATGAAAATACGCGGATGGTATTAATGCAAACACAAATAGAATTTAATGATGAATTAAAACTTACTAAAATTAAACAATCATCTTTTAACCCTACCCACATTTTTGAATGTGGGCAGGCGTTTAGATGGTACAAAGAAGATGATATGTCATACACAACTGTTGATGGCGACATGTACTGTAATGTAAGTTTGGTTGGAGATTACGTTTATATTAAGAACTGCACAGAAGATGATTACTATAAAAAATGGGAAAATTATTTTGATTTGAAAACAGATTATTCAAAAATTAAAGAAGAATTATCTTTCAATGAAACTTTGAAAAACGCGTTAGAATATGGTGATGGAATCAGAATATTGAACCAAGATAAATTCTCTACAATAATTTCGTTTATTATATCAGCAAACAATCAAATACCTAGAATTATGAAATCGGTAAATTTAATTTGCGAAAATTACGGTAAATTATTGGGCGAATTTAACGGTAGAAAATTGTATTCTTTTCCTAAGCCTGAAGATTTAGAAAAAGTACCAGTGGAAGAAATGAGAGAAGTGTGTCGCGTTGGATTTAGGGATAAAAGAATTGTAGATGTGGCAAAAATGGTTGCAGATAATGAGTTTGATATATTTGAAATAGATAATTTATCAAATGAAGAATTAAGAAAAGAATTAATCAAACTTCCGGGAGTAGGACCTAAAGTTGCCGATTGTATAATGCTTTTCTCATACAATAGACACAATACATTTCCGGTTGATGTGTGGATAAAAAGAGTTATGGAGTATTTGTTTATAAAAGAAGAAACAAATAAAAATTTGATTGCAAAGTACGCTGACGATTTGTTTGGAGATTATGCTGGATATGCACAGCAATATTTATTCTACTATGGAAGAGAAAACACTATCGGAAAATAACTTTGAGAATTTCATCATAGAAAATAGAAATAAAAAAAGAAATATCAAAATAAACTGAGTTATTTGCTTTTAAATACTAATAAATACGTTTGATTTAAACAAAAACGTGGTTTATTATATAAGAGGATTAACACTCAACAGGTTAGAGTGCTAACAAAAGATTCTGAAGGAGGATATCATGAATTTAAAACCTATTGGTGATAGATTAGTATTAAAAAAACAAGAAAAAGAAGAAGAAAAAACATTCTCTGGAATAGTTCTCCCATCTTCAGCTAAAGAAGCTCCTGTTTATGCAGAAGTTTTAGCTATTGGATCTGAAGTAGAAGAAGATGAAAAAATGAAAGGCAACATTAAAGTTGGAGATAAAGTTATATACTCAAAATACGCTGGAACAGAAATAAAACTAGAAGACACAGAATATATCTTAGTTAAATATGAAGATATTCTAGCAGTTGTAGAATAGGAGGATAAATTTTATGGCAAAACAAATCAAATTTTCAGATGATGCTCGTAAAAGCATGGTAGAAGGTATTAATAAATTATCAGATACAGTTAAAGTTACATTGGGACCAAAAGGTCGTAATGTAGTTTTGGATAAAGAATATGGTGCACCATTGATTACAAATGACGGTGTTTCAATTGCAAGAGAAATTGAACTTGAAGATGAATACGAAAACATGGGTGCACAATTAGTAAAAGAAGTTGCTACTAAAACAAATGATGTAGCAGGTGATGGTACAACTACTGCAACACTTTTAGCACAAGCGATTATTAGAGAAGGTTTGAAAAACTTAGCAGCTGGTGCTAATCCAATTGTTTTACAAAAGGGTATCAGAAAAGCTGTTGAAAAATCTGTGGAAGCTATTAAATCTAGAAGTCACAGTGTTACAACAAAAGAAGAAATAGCAAATGTTGGTAGCGTATCAGCAGCTGATGAAACTATTGGTAAACTAATTGCAGAAGCAATGGAAAAAGTTGGAAATAATGGTGTAATTACTGTTGAAGAATCAAAATCTATGGGAACTACTTTAAATGTAGTAGAAGGTATGGAATTCGACAGAGGATATGTATCTCCTTATATGGTTTCTGATTCAGACAAAATGGTAGCAGCAATGGAAGATCCATTCATTTTAGTTACTGACAGAAAAATTACAAATATTCAAGATATATTGCCATTATTAGAACAAGTTGTTCAACAAGGTAAGCCATTATTTATAATTGCAGAAGATGTTGAAGGTGAAGCATTAGCAACTTTAGTTTTAAATAAAATCAGAGGAACATTCAACTGTGTAGCTGTAAAGGCACCAGGATTTGGGGACAGAAGAAAAGAAATGCTTGAAGATATATGTATTTTAACTGGAGCTCAATTAATCACAGAAGATTTGGGAATCGAATTGAAAGATGCATCTTTTGATATGCTAGGACGAGCAAGAAAAGTTAATGTATCAAAAGACAAGACAACTATTGTTGATGGAAATGGTGAACAATCTAAGATTGAAGAAAGAATTAACCAAATCCAAAACAGGATTCCTGAAACTGATTCTGAATATGATAGAGAAAAACTTCAAGAAAGATTAGCAAAATTATCTGGTGGAGTTGCTGTAATTGAAGTTGGAGCAGCTACAGAAACAGAATTAAAAGAAAGAAAATTGAGAATAGAAGATGCGCTTGCAGCAACAAGAGCAGCAGTTGAAGAAGGAATTGTAGCTGGTGGTGGAACAGTTCTATTGGATGTTCTTGAAGAAGTTGAAAAACTTGTCGATGAAGTTGAAGGCGATGAAAAAACAGGAGTTAAGATAATTCTAAAAGCTTTAGAAGAACCTGTAAAACAAATCGCAATTAATGCTGGAATCGACGGATCAGTTATAGTTGAAAATGTTAAAAACAAAGACAAAGGAATTGGATTTGATGCATACAAAGGTGAATATGTAGATATGTTAAAAGCTGGTATTGTAGATCCAACAAAAGTAACATTATCTGCATTACAAAATGCAGCGTCTGTTGCAAGTTTATTATTGACAACAGAAGCAGCAGTAGTTTCTATAAAAGAAGACGAACCAGCTATGCCTCAACCAGGTCCTGGCGCATATATGTAGACAAATTAAAGGTGAGGATATATTCCTCATCTTTTTTTATGCAATGAAGTAAAAATGTTAGTTGAAAATGAATATCGGGTATATATACATTAAGTTGGTGAGATAATGAATAATTACGATTTAATAAATGAAGTGCTTGGCAAAACAAGTGAAGAAATACAAAAAATGAGTCCAATCAATATTTTATTGGTTGGAAAAACTGGAGTTGGCAAATCGACTTTAATTAATGGAATGTTTAGAGATAATTTGGTAGAGACAGGTGTAGGAAAGCCTGTCACTAAATATTTGCAAAAAATTACTAAGGAAAATATTCCTATTAATTTATACGATACTCAAGGACTCGAACTAAACTCACAAAATCAAAGAGAAGTCCTAACAGAAATAACAACTTTATTAAAGGATTTAAAACATCAAGGGGAAAAAGATAAAATTCATTTGATATATTATTGTATTAATTCAAATGGATCTAGGATAGAAGATTCTGAAATAGCTCTTATTAATTCTTTAAAACAATATGCACCAGTAATCATAGTATTAACGCAATCACTAGGAGAAAATTCTGAACAATTAAAAGACTATATTCAGAATTTGAATTTGGATGTGGCAGATGTTATCGAAATACTCGCAAAACCATACCGAATTAACGATATGGTTATTGAAGAAAAAGGATTGAAAGAACTGATGACTAAAAGTTTTGAACTTTTAGATGAGGAAATTAAAAATTCTTTTATTAATGCCCAACATGTCGATATTGATTTAAAAGCAAAAACGGCAAGACGTTGGGCAAAAAGATATATAAAAACAGCTTTTGGAATTGGATTTGTTCCTATACCTTTCTCAGACGCGTCTTTATTAGTGCCTATGCAAATTGGAATGATAGCTCACATTAATTCTATTTTTGGAATATCAATGGATAAGCAAAGAGTTGCCTCAATCATAGCTGCTATAGGTGGAACTGGAGGAGCTACTTTTGCGGGAAGATTCATAGTAACGAATGCGTTGAAGTTTATTCCGGGAGTAGGTAGCTTAGCTGGTGGATTAATATCTGCAGCGACTGCGTCTATAATGACCACGGCGTTAGCGATGAGTTATATAGAAGTTTTGAGTTATATTGCTAAAAGAGAAAAGTTGGGAATTAATATGGATTTTTCTGAAATTGAAAAATTAATGCAAAAAACTTATACAGAATATTTGAAGAATAGGAAGAAGAAAGACGATGAATGATTTAACAAAAAAAGATTTTATTGAAAAATACAAAGATGGGAATTTTGATTTTGCAGTTCAAAATACTTGTAGAGCTGTAGAATACGCAAAGTTAGAAGATTGTTTTAATGTAGCAGAAAGAAATAGGGAGCCATCTGATATAATAATTTATGAAGATGACGATATGATTGATTATTTTCACTTTGATGGATTAAAATATCAAGATTAAAAAACACATAAGTGTGGTATAATAATAATTACAGAGTAGGGTTGATGCGTTTAGTGTAATGGGATAGGGAGTTGCCCATTAACGAAATTATTGCGATATCAATGCCGCTTCCGCTGATAATATGAATTAGTGGGAGCATTATCTTTGAAACAGAGGATAATGCTTTTTTTGTGGAGCACTCTCGGGTGCTCTTATATTTTTTATAAATGAGAGGGATTTTAATGGATAAAGAAAAAATTGAACAAGCAGTGTCAATGATAATAGAAGCTATTGGTGAAGATCCAAACAGAGAAGGATTATTGGAAACACCTCAAAGAGTAGCTAGAATGTACGAAGAAATTTTCAGTGGATTAAATCAAGATGCGAAAGTGCATTTGTCGAAATCTTTTGAGATAGTTGATGACAATATGGTAATAGAAAAGGACATTCCTTTTTATTCAATGTGCGAACATCACTTACTACCATTTTGGGGAAAGGTTAATATTGCTTATATTCCTGATAAAAGAGTTGCTGGTTTATCAAAATTAGCTAGAACTGTTGATGTGTATTCAAAAAAACCACAATTACAAGAACGTTTAAACATTGAAATAGCTGATGCATTAATGGAATATTTAAATTGCAAAGGATGTTTAGTAACTATTGAAGCTGAACACATGTGTATGAATATGAGAGGCGTTAAAAAACCAGGTACTTCAACAATGACTTCTGTAGCAAGAGGAGCTTTTGAAGAAGATTTGGATTTGAAAAACGAAGCTTACAGATTAATGGGATTATAATGAAAAATACTGACATTGTCCTTAATCACAATTTATTTAATGAAAAAATAAATAAAATTGAAGATGATGAGAAAACTCGTGTTTTTTGTAAACACGATTTCTCTCATCTAATGGATGTAGCTAGAATTTGCTATATTATTAATTTAGAAGAGAATCTGAATATTGATAAGGATTTAATATATGTTACAGCGCTTTTACATGATTTGGGAAGAGCTGACGAAGTGGATACTGGGATTAATCACAGTATATTATCACAAGAAATTGCTCAAGAAATTTTGAAGGATTTGGATTTTGATGATGAGTCCAAGCAACGAATAATTAGTGCTATTAAATATCATAGAACTAATGAAGAAAATGACGATAGATTTATAGAGATTTTTTACAAAGCAGATAAGCTGTCGAGGATGTGCTTTAGATGTCCCGCTAGAAGTATTTGTAATTGGCCAGAAGAAAAGAAAAATAAAACAATTATTTATTGAAAGGATACAAAATGTTAATTAGAAACAAAGAATTTGATTTTAAAAACGATGCATATATAATGGGAATTTTGAATGTCACACCAGATTCTTTTTCAGATGGTGGGAAATGGAATGATGTTGACAGAGCAGTTAAACACGTTGAAGATATGATAAACGAAGGAGCTAGTATCATTGATATTGGGGCTGAATCCACAAGACCAGGCTTTACTCCTTTGTCATCTGAGCAAGAACTTGAAAGAGTTATTCCAATTATTAGAAAAATAAGAGAAAACTTTGATATTCCAATTTCTTTAGACACATACAAAGCTAATACTTTGAGAGAAGTTGTTAAAGAAGGAGCAGATATTTTAAACGATGTTTGGGGATTAAAATCAGATCCAGAGATGGCACAAACTGCTAAGAAATTAGATATACCAGTAATATTAATGCATAATAAAGACAACAATCATTATAATGACTTAATGAAGGATTTAAACAGAGAAACATTAGAATCAGTTGAATTAGCAAAAAAAGCTGGAATAAAAGAAGAATTAATTATTTTGGATCCGGGAGTTGGATTTGCGCTAGATTACGAAAAAGATTTAACTGTAGTAAACAGAATAAAAGAATTTGTCGATTTGGGATATCCTGTATTATTGGGAACAAGTAGAAAGAGATTTATCGGAAAAGCTATGGGAATAGATGTAGCTACTGAAAGAGACTTTGGAACAGCAATAACAACTGCTATTGGTGTAATGAATGGATGTTCAATTTTCAGAGTTCACAATGTAAAAGAAAGTTATGACGCTATGAGAATGGCTTTGGCTATAAAAAGAGAAGGAAAATAATGGACTACCTTTTAGTAAAAGATTTAGAAATATACGCTAACCATGGAGTATTTCAATCTGAAAAAGAATTGGGACAAAAATTTTTGGTTACTTTGAAGATGGGATACAATATGAAAAAAGGCGCAACCTCCAATAATTTGGAAGATTCAATTCACTATGGAGTTTTAAGTAAAGAAATTTACGATTATTTTCGTTCAGAATCAATAGATTTAATAGAAACAGTAGCTTATAAATTAGTTGAGTTCATATTAAAAAAATACAAAATTGTACAAGAGCTTACTGTAGAAATTAAAAAACCATGGGCTCCAATTAATCTGCCACTTGATACCGTTAAAGTAACAATTAACAGAAAAAAAAGAAGATATTTTTTGGGAATAGGATCCAACATTGGAGATAAACAAGAATATGTTAATTCTGCTATTGATAGATTGAAAAACACAAATAGTATTGAATTAAAAAACGTGTCTGAAATGTACACTACAAAAGCTTGGGGGAAAACTGATCAGGAAGATTTTCTCAATTGTGCCGTTGAAATAGAATCATACGAAGAGCCTGAAGATTTGCTGAAAATAACTCAACAAATTGAGTTAGATCTTGGTAGAGAAAGACACGAAAAATGGGGACCTAGAACTATAGATATTGACATCTTATTTTGTGATAACGAAATAATATATACTGATGATTTGAAAGTTCCTCATCCTTATGTTCAAGATAGAAAGTTCGTATTGCAACCATTAAATGATTTTGCACAATTTTTTGTGCATCCTGTCTTAAATAAAACACTCGAACAATTGCTAAATGAATTAGAAAACAAATAGAAAATTTTTTAAAAACAACGATTTTTAAGTCGTTGTTTTTTATTTAAAAATACAATAAATGAAAACTTGAAATTATCACTTAAAAAATAAGATAAAAATGTGATGAGTAAGTTTCAATTAAAATTTTTCTTTGAAATTTAATAGACTTTATATTATTATAATATCATAGTAAATTTTTAATTAGGGGGAAATATGATTTTATTTATAATCGGTATATTAATTTTATTCGTAGGTGGATATTTTTACGGAAAATACTGCGAAAAAGTATTCCAACCAGACGATAGAATAACACCTGCAACATCACTGGCTGATGGTGTAGACTTTGTCGAAATGAAAAAATGGAAGAATCAACTCATTGAACTTCTAAATATCGCAGGAACTGGCCCAATTTTAGGACCTATTCAAGGTATTTTATTTGGACCTATAGCATTTCTAACTATTCCAATTGGATGTGTTTTAGCTGGGGCAACTCATGATTATTTCATAGGAATGATGTCTATGAGAAATGAAGGGGCTCAAGTTCCAAAAATGATAAGAAAGTATATGGGAAAAACTACTAATAAAGTTTATAATATTATTATTTGGATATTAATGCTTTTAGTTGGTGTAGTATTTATTTATACGCCGGGAGATTTAATTGTTAATGACATTTTGCATATGGATGTCAACGGCGGAATAATTTGGATTGTATATGGAATTATTTTGATTTATTATCTATTAGCTACACTTTTTCCGATTGATAAGATAATAGGAAGAGTTTATCCTATTTTCGGTGCTATTTTAATAGTCAGTGCTATTGGTGTATTAGGTGGAGTTTTCTTAGATGGTGGAGCTAATTTACACAATATTACTGAAGGAGTTTTATTAAGTAAGCATCCTTTGGGCCAAAGCTTTATTCCTGTATTTTTCATCACGGTTGCTTGTGGAATTCTTTCAGGATTTCATGGATCACAAATTACACTTATTTCTAGAACTGTAAAAAATGAGCATGAAGGAAGATCAACATTCTACAATATGATGATTGCAGAAGGACTTATTGCTATGTGTTGGGCATCTGGTGCTATGGTACTTTTCAATAGAGGTACAGCATTGGATACTAATGCTACTTTGATGGTTGGTATAATTTCTAAAACTTTTATGGGCAAAATTGGTGGCTTGTTCGCTATTATTGGAGTAATTGTATTACCAATTACAAGTGGAGATACTGCATTTAGATCGCTTCGTTTAATGATAGGTGAACAATTCAATATAAGTCAAAAATCTGTTAAAAATAGAATTTTGTTAAGCTTACTAATTTATGTTTTTGCTATCGCGATTCTTTATTTTGCCAAGACAAATGGAAATGGATTTAACTTATTATGGAGATACTTCGGTTTTACTAATCAATTGGTTGCTGTATTTGCTTTAATGTTGATTACAGTATATTTATATATCAATAAGAAAAATTACTTTATAACAATGATACCAGGGATGTTTTATGCATTTATAGTTTCAAGCTATATTGCACATGCTGATTTGGGATTTTCACTTGACAAAAGATTAGGAATGGATGGATACCTAGCAAGTTATATTGTAGGTTTCATATTCGTAGTTTTATTTACAGTATTTGTTATTAAAAAAGGTAAAATTGGGCAAACTAAATCTGAATTAATAGGATAATTAAAAAAATCAAGCAGCTAAGTCTGCTTGATTTTTTGCTATTCAAATTAATTGCAGAATTATTGAAATTAAAATATTTTTTTGATATAATTATATTAATAACAATGAATGGAGTGATAATATGGCAAGGGCAAGAGTATCATTAGCTGTTGTTAAGAGACTTCCAAAATACTACAGATATTTAGGAATGATCGAGCAAAAGGGAATAATAAGAGTATCAAGTCAAGAATTGAGCAGCATTACAGGTTTAACTGCTTCTCAAATTAGACAAGATTTAAATCATTTCGGTGGTTTTGGTCAACAAGGATACGGATACAATGTCGAAGAATTGAAATCAGAAATTGAAAAAATTATGGGAATAAACAAATCTTATAAGGCAATCATTTTAGGTTGTGGAAATATTGGAAAAGCCATAATGAATTATAAAGGATTTAAATCTTCAGGTTTTAATATTGTTGATGTATTTGACCATGGTAAAAAAGTAGGTACCAAAATTTCAGATTATGAAATCAAAGATATCGATAAAATTGAAGAGTATCTAAAAGAAAAGAAACCAGAAATAGCTGTTATTGCCCTACCTACAGATGTAGCTCAAGATGTTTGTGATAAGCTAGTTGATGGTGGCATAAAAGGTATTTGGAATTTTGCTTCATTGGATCTGAAATTACCAAAGAATGTTGTATTAGAAAATGTACATCTTGATGAAAGTTTGTACACATTAACATATTACATGAATAATTTGGCAGATTATCCAGGAACTAAAAATTAATTATATTCGGCGTTTTATAACGCCGTTTTTTATTGTAACGAATGTTACAATTTTTTTTGCGTTTTTATATTATAATTGTTGTATAAAAGGAGTGATAATATGGATAGTATCTTAGTTTTAGAAAAAGAACACGAAAATATAAGTAAAATAATAGATTTAATGAAAGAAAAGTCCATTGAATTTATCAATAACAAAAATATAAATGTTGAATTTGTAGAATTATTGATCTATATTTTGAAAGAATACGCAGATAAATTTCACCACAGAAAAGAAGAAGAGATTTTGTTTAAGAAGATGCAAGAAGATTTGGGTAGAATTGGTGAAGTTATGGTTTTAAATGGTATGTTAGTTGAACACGAAATAGCAAGAGGAATTATTTTTGATTTGGGTCAAAGTATAAAAGAATATGAAAAAGACAGATCAGATGAAAATTTTGTTGAAGTAATCGGAAATCTAATGGGATACAGAAGACATTTACAGAAACACATTGAAAAAGAAAATACAGTGGTGTATCCATATGGAAAAAAAAATTTATCGGATGAGAGATTAAAAGAAGTTGAAGATGAAACTATAAAATTTTTAGAAGAAAATAAAGAAGTTCACAATATTTTGATGGAGAAAATTGAAAAATTATTTAATATGTAATGTAAGAGAGGAATTAGTAATTAATTCCTTTTTTTATTTGCATATAATGTAATAATATTGTAACAAATACACACCTTTCATTTATGTTATAATTTTAGGTGGAAGGTGTTTTATGAAAATATTAATAACTACAGATACATACAGACCGACAATAAATGGAGTTGTAACATCTATTGAATCTTTAAAAAAAGCTTTAGATAGATTGGGACACGATGTTAGGATTTTAACTTTTTCAGATAGTTTTAATTCAAAACAAGAAGACGACATTTATTATATGGGTTCTTTAGGAGCTGGAAAATTCTATCCGGACGCCAGAATGAATAAGTTATTTTATAATAGATTTTACGAAGATATAATGGATTGGAATCCAGATATAGTTCATTCACAAACAGAATTCACTATGTTTATCCAAGCAAAAAAAATTGCGAAGGATCTGGATATTCCTCTGTTGCATACGTACCACACTGTTTATGAAGATTACACGCATTATTTTTCTTTAAATAAAAAAATTGGCAAGGAACTTGCAAAACAATTTACGAAACAAATTATAAAAATGACTGACGGTGTAGTAGTTCCAACTAATAAAATATATAATTTGCTAACAGAATACAATATACATGAAGATATATATGTAGCACCAACTGGAATTAATGTTAAAAAGTTATCTGAATGTGACGATTTTGATATACGAAGTGGCTATAAAATTCCTGAAGATAAGCATATAGTATTATTTCTTGGAAGAATTGGTAAAGAAAAAAATATCACCGAAATTCTTCAGTATCTTGAAAACATTGATAGAGATGATATTGTGTTTATTATTGCAGGTGCAGGACCATTTCTTTCAGAATTAAAAGACATTTGCTCAAATTCAAAAATAAGAGATAGATTGATATTTACAGGAATGATTGATTCTTCAAAAGTAGGAAACTTCTACTCACAATCAGATGTATTCGTATCAGCTTCGACATCTGAAACTCAAGGACTGACATTTATTGAATCAATGGCATGTTCAACACCAATTATTTGCCGACATGATGACTGCTTAGATGGTGTTTTGATTGATGGTAAAACAGGTTATGGTTACGATACTGAAGAAGAATTTATCGAATATATAAATCAAATTTTGGACAATGAAAAACTTAGAGATGAAATGGGTAAAAATTGCAAACAATTAGTAGATGCAAACTATACAGAAGATTCATTTGCAAATAAAATTGAACAGATATATAAAAAGGTAATTGAAGATCATGCAAAATCTGTTAAATAAAATACTTGAAGCTGACAACAGAAAATTTCAAATTATTATCCATGTGCTAAATGCAATTGGAATATTAGTAAGTATTTGCGTTATGATTTATGCATGGAAAACTGGAATACTTAAAGATATCGATAAGTTTCAAGATTTCATGAATCAGTTTGGCAAATCAGCTGCTCTGATATTCATTTTATTTCAGATAATGCAAGTAATTATCCCGATAATCCCCGGTGGAATTACTTGCCTGGGTGGAGTAATTTTATTTGGATCTTGGATGGGATTTGTCTACAACTATGTAAGTATTTGTATAGGTTCAATAATTGTGTTTTTTATTGGCAGAAAATACGGTACTCCGTTGATAGTTGCGATTTTTGGAGAAAAAGCATATAACAAATACATCAAAATTCTTACCAAAAAGAATAGGTTTGACAATGTATTTGCGGCTTTGATATTTTTTCCGATTGCGCCAGATGATATGTTATGCTACATTGCGGGAACAACAAAAATGAAATTCAAAAAGTATTTCTGGATAATTATATTAGGAAAGCCTATGTCCATAGCGCTTTATTCATTGGGACTAGAAGTATTATTTAAGAAACTGATATTAAGGATTTAATAATAGATGAAAATTTTGATATACAAAGGTGATTATGATTTAGTAAAGCAAAGCGGTGTTGGTCAAGCAATTGAACACCAAGAAAAAGCTTTGAAACTAAATAATATTGACTACACAACAGACGAAAATGACGATTATGATATTGTTCATATAAACACAATAATGCCAAAATCAAAAAGTTTCGGTCGAAAAGCAAAGAAGCAAGGGAAGAAAGTTATTTATTATGGACATTCTACTATGGAAGATTTTAGAAATTCTTTTCGTGGAGCAAATTTATTGAGCGGACTTTTTAAAAAATGGATTATTAGTTGCTACAACATTGGAGATATTATTATAACTCCGTCACAATATTCGAAAAACATACTCGAAGGATATGGGATTAATAAGAAAATATACAGCTTATCAAATGGAATAGATCTTGACAAATTTAAAGGCGATGAAAATAGCAGAAAAAGATTCAGAGAAAAATATAATTTGAAAGATGATGATAAAGTTATAATTTCTGTTGGACATTTGATGAAGAGAAAAGGACTAGATGATTTTATAGAAGTTGCTACAAAGCTCCCTCAATACAAATTTATCTGGTTTGGACACACTAATCCAAAACTATTGACTTCTCATATTAAAAAAGCTATAAAAAACAAACCAGATAATGTAATTATGGCAGGATATGTTGATCAAAAGGAACTGGTAGATTGTTATCATGGAAGTGATTTGTTTCTATTTATGACCAGAGAAGAAACAGAAGGAATTGTACTATTAGAGGCTTTTGCATCTAAAATAAAAGTTTTGGTAAGAGACATTAAAATTTACGAAGATATGTTTACTGATGGTAAAGAAGTTATCAAAGCGAAAACCAATGATGAGTTTAAAAATAAAATTGTTAATATAATAAATGGCAAAAATTCTACTGTTGAAGAAGCGTATAGATATGTTAAAGAACGAAGTGTTCAGAGAATTGGAGAAAAACTGAAAAATATATATTTAAAACTAGATAATGCTTAATGTTTAATGATACCTTAATCTCACAAAAATATATTATTAATAAATGTTTTGTTTAATATTTACATTTATTTACAAAAGACTTTTTTAGATGTATAATTATATATATAAAACACAAGGTGGTGAGGTTATGCAAATTACAGATGTTAGAGTTAAAATATTAAATATTGATAACAGATTAAAAGCTATCGCTTCTGTTACTTTTGATGATGAAATAGTAATTCATGACATCAAAGTTATTGAAGGTGAAGATGGTTTATTCTTGGCTATGCCTAGTAGAAAAATCGGTAATGATAAATATCGTGACATAGCTCATCCAATTAGTTCTCCAGCCAGAGAAAAAATTGAAGTAGCAGTTATCAATAAATACAACGAAGAATTTGAAAAGCAATCTTCTGATGAAACTGAGCCAGTGACTGAAGAAAATATAGAAACTGCAGAAAATGAATAGTACAAAAAGCATCTATCAAGGTGCTTTTTTTAGTGCGGTAAAAGCAGATTAAAAAATATTTTACATATTTCGTATGTTTGATATAATAATAGAATATGGTTAATTTTGAATAAAGGAGAATTTTATGGAATTACAAGTACCGAAAGGATACAAGTCCTCTTTGGATTTATTAGAAACACAAAAAGCAATTAAAATTATCAAAGATTTTTTTCAATATAGGTTGTCAGAAACTTTAAATTTGACTAGAGTTTCGGCACCATTATTTGTTAGAGCTAATACTGGAATTAACGATAACTTAAATGGTATCGAAAAACCTGTAGGTTTTGAATTCTTGGAAGATGGTTCGATGAGTAGGTTGGAAATCGTCCAATCACTTGCAAAATGGAAGAGAATTGCATTGAAAAATTATGAGATTCCAGTTGGTGAAGGAATTTATACAGATATGAATGCCATCAGACCATCAGAAATTTGCGACAACACGCATTCATTATATGTAGATCAATGGGATTGGGAAAAAGTAATTTCAAAAGAAGACAGAAATGTTGAATTTTTAAAGGATACGGTAAGAAACATCTATCAATGTTTCTTGGACACTCAAACAATGTTGGTTAATTCTTATGACGACTATGAAAAAATACTTAGAGATGAGATTACTTTTGTAACTACTGAAGAATTAGAAGAGATGTATCCAAATAATACTCCAGATGAAAGAGAAAATTTGATTACAAAAAAATATGGATCAGTGTTTTTGATTGGAATTGGTGATGCATTAAAATCTGGAAAATCTCATTCCGACAGATCTCCAGATTATGATGACTGGAGTTTAAATGGAGATATTTTAGTTTATAATCCTGTTTTAGACAATTGCCTTGAATTAAGCTCTATGGGAATTAGAGTAGATAAAGATAGATTGATATATCAATTAGACAAAAAACAAAATAATGATAGAAAAAACTTGGAATATCATCAAATGCTACTTAATGATTTACTTCCTCAATCTATAGGTGGAGGTATTGGTCAATCTAGAATTTGTATGTTCTTCTTACAAAAAGCTCATATCGGAGAAGTTCAATCATCAATTTGGCCTAAAAATATGTTAGAAGAATGTGATAAATTGGGAATTAAATTATTATAATCGTATTTTACAAAAGAGTTATTTATTTGAATAAATAAGTAACTCTTTTTTTGTAAAATGTTCAATAATTTGTTTTACTTTTAAATTCTTTTGTAGTATGATTTGTTTATGAAACATTTAAAAAAATATTTAGAAGACAATCCGCCATTGGTGTTGATTCTAAGTTTCCTTTTTTTGATTATAGTAGGATCATTATTATTGTCATTACCTATAAGTCAAAATGCAACAAAGGTTCCATACATTGATTGTTTGTTTACAGCAACATCTGCCGTATGTGTAACAGGTCTTGTTACAGTTGCAACATATAGCGCTTGGAGCGTTTTGGGGAAATTAATTATTATCATTTTAATCCAAATGGGCGGACTAGGTTTTATGACATTTGCAACTTTAATTGCACTTGTCATGGGAAGAAGAATTACTTTAAAAGATAGATTAATTATTAAAGAACAAACAAATAGTATTGATATGCAAGGAATGGTAAAACTAATTAGATATATACTGATATCTACTTTTTCTATCGAAACAATTGGTGCTTTTTTACTGATGACGAAATTTATACCAATGTATGGTTTCAAAGGAATTTTTTATAGTTTCTTCCATTCAATTTCAGCTTTTTGTAATGCAGGATTTGATATTCTGGGACCAAATTCTTTAATTGATATAAATACTAACTTTTTTATTTTGTTAGTAATTGGACTTTTAATAGTAATAGGTGGTATTGGTTTTAATGTAATACTTGATGTGTTGCACAATGGTTTTGATTTTAAGAAATATTCATTACATTCAAAAATTGTACTTACAACAACTGTGTTGATGTTATCTATAACATCAGTTTTAATTTTAGCAATGGAATTTTTGAATCCAGAAACAATTGGCAATTTAAGCTTGGCAGACAAGATATCTAATTCGGTTTTTCAAGCTGTGACTTTAAGGACAGCTGGTTTTGCATCAATTGATCAATCAAAATTATTGGACAGTTCAAGTGTGTTGTCTATATTGAATATGTTTATTGGTGGATCTCCAGCAGGAACTGCAGGAGGTATTAAAACGACAACATTTGCACTGTTAATTATTGTTGCATTGAGCGAAATTAAAGGTCAAGAAGATGTAGAAGTATTCAACCGTAGAATTAGATTCTCACAAGTAAAAAAAGCTTTAGCTATAATTACTTTATCTATGGTTTGGGTAATTTTTGTTACATTTGCAATTTTAGTTATAGATAAAGCAAAATATTTAGATGTAGTTTACGAAGTAGTAAGCGCATTTGGTACAGTTGGTTTAACAAGAAGTTTAACACCAACTTTAAATATTATCTCTAAGATTTTGATAATTTCCACGATGTATATAGGTAGAGTGGGATCATTAACTATTCTATTTGCGTTGTCTAATACAAAGAACAAGAAAGCTTACAAAGAAGCTCATGAAAATATTATAATAGGTTAGGTTTTAATTATGAAACAATTTGTAGTAGTTGGCTGTGGTAGATTTGGTAGAGCATGTGCTATTGAATTATCCAATACAGGCCACGAAGTATTATTAATAGATAATAATGAAGATACTGTAGATGAAATGAGTCGTATTGTTACTCACGCAGTGTATATTGAACATTTGACAGAAAATTCATTGAGTTCAGTTGGTGTTGGGAATTTCGATGTGGCAATAGTTGCAATATCTTCGAATTTTGAAGCATCGATTCTATCTACTGTAGTTTGTAAAAAATTAGGTGTTAAGAAGGTAATCACAAAGGCTAAGGATACTCTTCACGGCAATATTTTGCTCAAAGTAGGGGCAGATAGGGCAATCATTCCAGAAAATGATTCAGCAGTAAGACTTGCTAAGAGTTTGATAAGTGATCAAATTTTCGATTATATTGAATTTACAGATGATTATTCAATTGCAGAGATTACTCCAAAAAAAGAATGGATAGGAAAGAACTTCATAGATATCGGAATTAGAAGTAAATACGGTATTAATGTTGTTGCTGTTAAGAATAATGGAGAAATGAATATTAACCCTTCACCGGAATATACAGTAAAGTTTGAAGATTACTTGATAGTAATTGGATCAAATAAAGATTTGGAGAAAATTACTGAAACAGGTGATAAAGATGATAACCTCTACTTCAAATAAAATATACAAGCACGTAAAATCACTTTATAAGAAGAAATATAGATACAAGTATAACGAGTTTGTAATAGAAGGCTATAAACTTTATGAAGAAGCGATTAAATCAAATTTAAATATCAAGCAAATCATACTCAGAGAAGGGGAAGATTTGATTGATGGTTGTGTTTGTTTTGATTCAAAAACTTTCAACAGTCTCAGCGAAATGAATAATCCTGAAGGTATAATTTGTGTAGTAGATTTTATTGAAAAAAAAGATAATTATACAGATAAAATACTTTTTTTGGAATGCATTAACGATCCAGGAAATTTGGGAACAATAATCAGAAGTGCTGAAGCGTTCGGTTATAATAATATTATTTTATCTGACAATAGTTGCGATATTTATAATCTGAAAACTATTAGAAGTGCTATGGGCAGCTTATTTAGAATAAATATTTCATATGAAAGCATACATGTGCTAGAAAATTATAAATCAAATGGATTTAAAATTTACGAGACATCATTGGAGAAGAATTCTAAAAGTATTCTAGAAATTAAAGACAAAGAAAAACATGTTCTAATAATTGGAAATGAAGCAAATGGAATTAGTGATGAAATTAAAAAATACGCTGATGAATTTTTGATAATTCCTATGGATAATGTTACAGAATCATTAAATGCTTCAATAGCTGCAAGTTTGAGTATGTTTTACCTATCAAAATTGACAAATTAGTAGTTATATTATACAATAATTAAAAATGTTGAAGAAGAAAATACAAAACTAGATACACAGAGAGATATGGGTTGGTGTGACATATTTATCGAATTTTGTTGGTTCGCTTTGAAGTTGCTGATATAGCCGTATAGAGTGCGTTAAACTTACGAGTGATGTTATCATAAATTGGGTGGTACCGCGGAAATACAATCTTTCGTCCCATACGGGATGAGGGATTTTTTTATTGTTTAAGGAGAAAATAATGAAAGAAGAAATTTTAAAAATTAAAGAAGAAACTGTCGGTTTAATCGACAATGCCAGTGATTTAAAATCTTTAGAAGATATTAGAGTAAAAGTTCTTGGCAAAAAAGGTGATTTGACACTTGTTCTAAGAAATATGGGTAAACTTTCTAAAGAAGAAAGACCGATTATGGGACAATTAGCAAATGAAGTTAGATCTGAAATAGAAGAATTGTTGTCCAATAAATTTGAACAATTAAAACAAGAGCAAAAAAAGATAAAATTAAAAGAAGAAGAAATAGATGTAACTGCAAATAGAGGTGTCAGAGAAATTTCTCACAGACATCCACTTAATGAAACTATAATCCAATTGGAAAATTTATTCCAAACAATGGGATTTGATATTGTGGATGGTCCTGAGATTGATACAGTTGAAAATACATTCGATTTATTGAATTCACCAAAATATCACCCTTCAAGATCTTTATCTGATACTTTTTATTTGGATGATAAAACTGTACTTAGACCACACACATCAAGCGTACAAATCAGAACTATGAAGGCTCAAAAGCCACCTATTAGAATGGTTTCAGCGGGAAGAACTTTTAGATTTGATGATGTAGATGATACACATTCACCAATGTTCCATCAAATTGAAGGATTGGTTGTAGATAAAGGCGTTACTATGGCTAACTTAATGGATACAATCAATATTTTCATCAAAAACTTATTTGGTGAAGAAATAGAAACTAGATTCAGACCACATTATTTTCCATTTACAGAACCTTCAATGGAAGTAGATGTTACTTGCTTCGATTGTAAAGGCGAAGGATGCCCAAGTTGCAATGATACAGGTTGGAGCATGGAGCTTTTAGGATGTGGAATGGTTCATCCAAATGTTTTAAGAAATTGTGGAATAGATCCTGAAGTTTATACTGGATTTGCATTTGGTATGGGAGTTGACAGGATTACAATGGTAAAACACAAAATCGACAATATAAGATTGTTGTACGATAACGATAAGAGATTTTTGGAACAATTCTAGGAGGAAATATGTTATTACCTATTAATTGGCTAAAAGATTACGTCGATGTAGACGAATCAATAAAAACTATTACAGACAGACTTTCTGAAACAGGAAGTCACGTTGAATCGCTTATAGATAAAAGTAAATATTTAAACGACAAATTAATTGTAGCTAAAATAAAAAAAATTGATAAGCATCCAAATGCCGATAGATTATCTATAGTTACGTTAGATACTGGAAATTCAGATATCGAAGTAGTTACAGGTGCAAAAAATATCAAAGAGGATATGTTTGTTTGTTATGCACAAGTAGGGGCAACTCTTCCTGGAGACATTGTTTTAAAAAAAGCTGATCTTAAAGGAATCATGAGCCCTGGAATGTTAACAAGTTTTGAAGAAATGGGATTTGAAACTTCAGTTGTAGACAAAAATTCAAAAGATGGAATTGCTGTTTTATCTGAAAACAAAATGGGTGAAACTGTTACTAATGCACTTGAAATCAATGAGCCTATAATTGAGTTTGAAATCACTCCGAACAGACCAGATTGTTTGTCCGTATTAGGAATGGCAAGAGAATATGCTGCCTCTTTCGGAAAGAAAATCAAATATCCTTCTATAGAAATCAAAAAATTTGAAGAAGATATCAATGATTATGTAAATTCTGTTGATATTCAAACTGACAAGTGTACTCGTTATGTGGCTAGAGTTGTAAAAAATGTAAAAATAGCAGATAGTCCACAATGGTTAAAAAATAGACTTATTCAATCTGGAATTAGACCTATTAACAATATAGTTGATATTACAAATTTTGTAATGTTGGAAACTGGTCAACCAATTCACGCCTATGATTTGGATAAAATCGCAGATAAGAAAATTATCGTAAAAGAATCTGGTTCACAAAAATTCACAACATTAGACGATGTTGAACGTGAATTATCAGATGATATAATAATTTGTGACGGTGAAAACACATTAGGTATTGCTGGAATTATGGGTGGTTTTGATTCGGAAATAACATCAAATACTACTAATGTGCTTATTGAAGCTGCAAGTTTTGATAGCGATACAATTAGACTTTCATCACGAAGATTAGCATTAAGAACTGATGCTTCTACAAGATTTGAAAAGGGTGTAAGCCAACAATTATGTGATTTAGCATCATTGAGAGTTTGTAAATTAATTGAAGATATTACAAATGCCACTGTGATTAACAACTCTATAGATGTGATTACATGTGAAGAAAAATTAGAAGATGTAGAACTATCATTCAAAAAATGCAATGATTTATTAGGATCTGATATTTCGAACGATGAAATTAAAAATATATTACAATTATTGGAATTTAAAATTGTGTCAGAAGACGATGAAAAAATCAAAGTTAAAGTTCCATTCCACAGACAAGACGTTTCGATTTATCAAGATTTAATTGAAGAAGTTGGAAGAATTTACACATTTGAGAAAATTGGCGCGAAACCTCTTATCGGAAAACTAAAGAGAGGGGTTAAGAGTGAAGAAAGAATTGCTATAGATAATACTAAAAAAGCTTTGTATTCTATGAATACTTTTGAAGTGTTGTCTTATTCGTTCATAAGCCCAAAATCTTATTCTAAAGCGATGGTTGAAATGGATGATGATAAATTGATTAAACTAATCAATCCACTAGGAGAAGATTTCTCTGTGATGAGATCCACAATTATACCAAATATTTTGGATATACTATCTAAGAATTATAAAAATAAAATCAAAGATATTTGCGTATATGAATTGGGCAATACTTTCCACTTGGTCGGAAACGAAAGAATAGAAACTAAAAAATTAGCTTTGGGAATGTATGGAGATTATGATTTCTACGATGTTAGATCTATGATTTTGGCATTATTTAACGAATTGGGAATTGAAAATTATGAAATCATAAAAAACAAAGATAATAAAACTTACCACAGCGGTAGATGTGCTGATATATTGGTACATGGTGAATTGATTGCAACATTTGGTGAAATCAGTTATGAAGTAAGAGACAACTATGACTTTGATAATAGAGTTTATGTTGGAGAAATTCATTTTACAGAATTAATTAAACACATGGATTTCAAAAAGATTTACTCACCAATTAGCAAATACCCTTCAATTGAAAGAGATATAGCTCTTGTTGTAGATAGAGAATTAGAAAGTATTGAAATTGAAAAAGAAATTCTAAACCATTCTAATGGTATCATTAAAGATGTTTACTTGTTCGATGAATATAAAGGTGAACATGTTGATAATGATAAGAAGAGCTTAGCTTACAGAATTATATATCAATCAAAAGATGAAACATTAAAAGACAAAACTATTGAAAAAATACAAGAAGAAATATTAAATTCATTAGAACAAAAATTCAACGCAACATTGAGAAAGTAGGAATGTATATGAACAAATTACAAGTTGTAATTCAAGGTTCAACTTACAATATTGTTACTGAAAAATCTAAAGAAGAAACAGATAAGATAGTTGAGAAAATAAACAAAGATATTGCAGATTGTAAAAACAGAAATTCAAAATTAACGACTTTGAATGCAACTATCTTAGCTCTTATGAATTTGGCAGAAACTCACGATAATTTAACAACTGAATTAAATGAATACAAAAAAGAGAATGATCCAATTATTATGGACTATTCTAAATTAAAATCTGATTGCGAAAAATTGTATCAAAATTTAGTTATTAAAGAAACAAACTTAAAACAAATGACTAAACAATACAATGAAATTAAAGAAAATTCTGAAAAGGAAAAAGAAGATATAAGGGAAAAAGCTGAAAAATACGCTAATGAAATTAAAGTGCAATATGAACAAAAAGCATCAGATTTAAATACAAAACTCAAACAAGAAAAGAAAACTACAGATGATTTGAAAAAGCAAATTGAATTTTACGAAACAGAAAATGATGATATATCTCAAAAATACAAAGATTTAAAAGACGAATATAACAAATTAGCGTTTGAAAAAAATAAGCTAGAAAATATTTTAATGGATTATCAAAGGGATGAAATCATTGATTAGTGAAATATTAGCTCCTTGTGGAAATTGGGACATGGTAAAAGCTAGTGTCCGTGCAGGAACTGATGCGATTTATCTTGGAACAAAAGAATTTTCCGCAAGAGCTTATGCTGAGAATTTTACTGTAGAAGATGTTAAGGAAGTTGTAAAATACTGCCATTTAAGAAACGTAAAAGTTTATGTAACATTAAACACTCTTATAAAACAATCAGAAATTCACAAGGCAATTGATTATGTAAACAGATTATACAACATCGATATTGATGCACTAATTGTGCAAGATATTGGTCTGGCATATCTTGTAAACAAGTTATTTCCAGATTTGAACTTACATGAATCTACTCAAATGAACATTAACAATTTGAATGGGGCATTAATTGCCAAAGAACTTGGTTTCAAAAGAATAGTATTGGCTAGGGAAACTGATTTAGAAGAATTAAAAAATATTAGGAAAAACTGTGACATTGAAATAGAAGTTTTCATTCATGGATCATTATGTGTGTGCCAATCGGGGCAATGCTTGATGAGTTCATTAAATGGTGATAGAAGTGCAAATAGAGGAAGATGTGCTCAACCTTGTAGGAAAGATTATAAGATTATTTTAGATAATGAAACTATTAATTCAAAGCTGTCTTATCTCAGTCCAAAAGATTTGTGTACTATTGATAATGTCGAAGAAATCGCAAAATACTGTGATAGTTTGAAAATCGAAGGAAGAATGAAATCCAAGGAATACGTGTACTCTATTGTAAAATCTTACAGAGAAAAATTAGACAAAGGTAAATACGATTATTATTTAGACGAAGTTAAAAATCGTGGATTTACAAAAGGTTTAATCAACAATACAAATGGATGCAATTACGTTGAACTTGGTAGGAAAAATCAAATTAAAGGTAACACAATAGGAAAAGTATTAGGAAAAGGAAAAATTAAATTTACAGAAGATGTATTCAAGAAAGATATTCTAATACTTTCTAACGGAAAAAATACTTTTCCTTTGACATTAACTGAAAATTATACGAAAAATAGTATAGCTTCATTTAAAAACATATGTGATGCTCTTGAAAATTCCGATGTAAAAAGAGTTAGTCACATTAAAATAGTTGAAGAGTCAGCTGAAGAAAAAAATGTAGAATTTGATTTACAAGTCAAGTTTATTTGTAGATAATTTATCATAACAAGTGCAACATAAAATAACTCATAGCTAATCAGCTGTGTTAATATGTAAGTGACCAAACAAAACATATTAAAAGGAGCGATTAACTATGAGCTATAACCATCTTACCATAGAAGAGAGATCTTGTATCTATCAATTTTTAAATTTAGGAATGAGTATAAGAAAAATTGCACAAGCACTTAAAAGGTCACCTGGTACAATATCTCGAGAAATTAAAAGAAATTCTTCTAAAATAAAATCCAGTAGAGGAAGTTACACTAAATACTTCCCAATAAAGGCAAATGACAAATATCGTCATAGAAGGAAAGATTGTCATAGGAAAACCAAGTTTTCTAAAGATGTTATTGAGTATTTAACTATAAAAATTAATGAACATTGGTCACCTGAACAAATATCAAATAGAAATACAAATTCTATTAATCATATACCATCTACATCAACTATATATAGGCTTATACACGCAAAAAAACTGCCAAAAACCAGTATGGAAAATTTGAGAAGAAAAGGAAGATTTAAAAGACCAGCAGAAAAAAGAGGAAAATTTAACGATAAAGGCAGAACTATTAAGAAAAGACCTAAAGAAATATACAAAAGGCAAGAGCTAGGTCACTGGGAAGCAGATACAGTAGAATCAGGCAGGTTCGATCATAAAAGAAAAAGTGGATACTGTTTCGTAACTTTAGCAGAAAGAAAATCTAGATACTATATAGCAATTCTAGTTGAAAATAGAAAATCAGAAAATGTAACACCTGCAATAATCAATGCACTAAAAGATTTTCCCAAAGAATTAGTGAAAACAATAACTTTTGATAGAGGTAAAGAATTTTCAGAATTTGAGAAAATAGAAAAAGAGTTAGGATGTAAAACTTATTTTTGTGACCCCTACTGTGCATGGCAAAAGGGTACAAATGAAAATAGTAATGGACTTTTAAGGGAGTTTTATCCTAAGGGTATGGATTTATCGGAAGTAAATATTAATGATTTAAATTATAACTTAAGTTTAATGAATAATAGACCTAGAAAATGTATACAATATAAAACACCTAAAGAAGAACTTTTTGGTTTCTTACCATAGGTGTTGCATTTGATTTGACAATTAGTCTGTAAAAAATCTGAACCTATTCAAATATTTGTAAATGATCTAATATATAACACTAATATTATTTGCGATCAGGCAAAAAATAAACCAATAGATGACGAATTTATACGTAATCAAGTACTAAAAACAGGAAACTATCCAGTAAATATTTCTGAGCTGGAGATTATACTAGATGATGGATTATTTTTATCGAAAAGTCAGATAAATCAGATAAGAAGAGATTTCATAGAATTTTATTTGAAAGAAAAAGCTGATTTTAATCATAGAAAACAAAAAAATGTTGATTTGAAAAATTTAGATAATCTGATAGAAAAAAATAGAATTAATAAATCAAGTTATAAAACAGTTTTTGTAGATGAAGTGGATGGTTACAGCGATAAAATCTCATCACAATATATTGTCAGAGTTCCAAGATTTTTGAATCAAGAAAAAACGGATAAGTTTATAAAAAGGTGCAGAGAAAATAATGTATCCAAACTTTTAATCAATAACATTGGGGATATCATTATAGCAAGAGATATGAATGCTGATTTTGTTGTAAGTGACTATCAGATGAATGTATTTAATACTTTCTCAGCAAAAGTTTTGAATGATTTGGGAGTAAATGTAATAACTTTATCTGTTGAATTAAACAAATCTGAAATTAAAGAAATTGTAGAAAATTCAAATTACAATTATGAATTGGTTGTTGAAGATAACTTGATTAATATGGTTACTATTTATTGTCCTTTTTCAAGCATAATAAAGTGCAATGGGAAAAATTGTGAATTTTGTAAGTTTAATGATTGTTATATTGAAGGAGATTTTTCTAAATATAGGGTTATAAGGATGTATGATTACTCTTTGATTTATTCTTGTGATAGAATTAAGATAGATGAGAATGATATAGATTTTAACTTATATTCGATTAGAAAAAACAAAAATGCAACTGGAAAATCTAATGAATTTCATTTTAAAAAAGGAATTTTATAAATGGACAAAAAGACATTAAACACACTTGAATACGACGAAATAAAAAATAAAATTGAAAAACTTTGCAAATCTAAATTGGGGAAAAGTATTGCCAATAAATTGGAACCTATGATTGAAGAGGATGAAATCAGACAAAGTTTAGATGAAACATATGAAGCAATGAGTATGATTTACAAATTCTCTAATCCTCCGATATATGAGATTATAAATGTTAAAGCAAGTATAATGCATGTATCAAAAGGTGGATACATAGTTCCAGAAGTTTTGTTGAAAATCGGCCAAATCTTAAGTAGCGTTCATGATATAAAACGATACGCTGGAGAATCTGACGAAAATCACGAAAATTACCCTATGATAATGGCAATGATGGATTCTTTGGTGGAAGAACCTGATTTAGTTGCAACTATTAATAATGCAATAATTTCAGAAGATGAGATTAGCGATAATGCCAGTAGAAATCTGGCAAGAATTAGACAAACTAAAAGGCAAAAAACAGAAAATATTAGAGATAAAATAAATAGTATTTTATCTTCTAATGATCAAGCATTACAAGAAAATATCGTAACTATGAGAGATGATAGATACGTAATTCCTGTAAAAGTTTCACATAAATCATCTTTTAAAGGAATCGTACACGACCATTCATCTTCTGGGCAAACAGTCTACATCGAACCGATGGAGGTTGTGGAATTAAACAACGAATTGAGAATGCTTGAAGCAGAAGAAAGAGAAGAAATCATTAGAATTTTGAAAGAGATTTCTGATAGAGTTTATGATGCCAAAGATTCGATTTTTGTGGATCAGGATGTTTTATCAAGATTAGATTTTATATTTGCTAAAGCAAAGTATGCGATAGAAATTGATGCGACAAATCCGAAGCTAAACACTAATGGATATTTTAATTTCAAAAATGCAAGACATCCTTTATTGGACAAGAAAAAAGTTGTTCCAATAAGTATTTATCTTGGTGATGATTATAATACATTGGTAATTACCGGTCCTAACACAGGTGGTAAAACTGTAACACTTAAAACAGTAGGTCTGATAACTTTAATGGCACAATCTGGAATTTTAATTCCTGTAGATGAAAATTCGGAAGTGGCAATTTTCGACAATATCTTCACAGATATTGGTGATGAACAAAGTATAGAACAATCTTTGTCTACTTTTTCAGCTCATATGAAAAACATTGTACACATTGTAAATAACATTACATTTAATTCTCTTGTGTTATTCGACGAACTTGGTGCAGGAACAGATCCAACAGAAGGAGCGGCACTAGCAATTGCAATTTTGAGAATTTTCTTAGACAAATCTATAAGAACAATTGCTACAACTCACTATTCTCAACTTAAAATATTTGCATTGACAGAAAAATACGTAAAAAATGGTTCAGTAGAATTTGATGTAAATACTTTATCACCAACTTATAAATTGAGAATTGGAATTCCTGGTAAATCAAATGCTTTTGAAATTTCTAGAAGACTTGGTCTTGATGATGATATAATTAATAATGCAAAGGAAATCTTATCTCAAGAAGACAAAGATTTTGAAGATGTTTTATCTGACATTGAATCTGAAAAGAAACAAATTGACGAAGATAAAAGAAGACAATTAGAGCTTAAAGAAGATTTATTAAAGCTTCGTGACAGATACGAAAAAGAACTTGAAAAGACAAAACTCGAAAAAGAAAGAATTATTAATGAAGCAAAAGAAAACGCTAATGAAATTTATATGCAAGCTAAGGAAGAATCGCGTGAGCTTATTAATAAATTAAAATTCTTAGAGAAAGAATCTGATGCTAGAACTGTAGCTAATGATGTTGAAAGTAAATTTAACAAAAGAATTAAAAAGAGCCCTAGCAAAAAACTTTTGAACGAAACATCTAAGAAACAAAATCTACAATTAGGAGATGAGGTAGAAATCTTAGGAATTGACCAACAAGGTACTATTGTTTCTGAACCTGATAAAAAAGGTGATTTATTGGTTCAAGTGGGTATCTTAAAGATAAATGCCAATGTTAAGAACTTGAAGAAAATTAAAGAACAAGAAGTAATTCAATCATCAAAGAGCATTAAAAGTATCATAAAAAATAAAGCTAATTCTGATATAAAAAGCGAAATTGATTTGCGTGGTAAGAATATCGAAGAAGCAATATACGAACTTGACAAATACATTGATGACTGTGTAATTGTTGGTTTGAAAAAAGTGAATATAATTCACGGAAAAGGAACTGGTATGCTCAGAAAAGGTATCAGAGAATACCTAAGAAGTGATAAAAGAATCAAAAAGATTGAAGATGCAGGTTATAATGAAGGCGGTCTTGGAGCTACTTTCATTTATTTAAAATAAGGGGATTAAAATGATAAATTTTAAAGAAGAAGTAAAACAAATTATACTAGGATTTGACACTGGTCTAACTGAAAAAGAAATATCAGATTTAATCGAAATTCCACCAAACAGTGATATGGGAGATTATGCGTTTCCAGTGTTTAAATTAGCAAAAACTTTTAGAAAAGCACCTAATTTAATCGCAGAAGAATTAGCTAAAAAAGAATTTAGCAATGAAAATATCAAAAAAATTACAAATGTAGGTCCTTACGTAAACTTTTTTGTAGATAATTCGAAATTAGTAGAAAGTGTTCTAACAGAAGCTGTTAAAGATGATTTTGGAAGTGGTCATATTGGCGTTGGAAAAAATGTTGTGTTCGACTTTTCTTCTACAAATATAGCAAAGCCATTTCATATTGGACATTTACGCTCCACTGTAATAGGAAATGCCATAAGAAATATAATGAAATATCAAGGGTTTAATACAACAGGTGTTAATTACATTGGTGATTATGGAACTCAATTTGGTATGATGATTTCAGCTTATTTAAAATGGGGAGACGAAGATAAAATTAATGCTGATCCAATAAAAGAACTTTTAAATCTTTACGTAAAATACAATAAAATTGCAAAAGAAGATGAATCTTATATGGATGAGGCACGTGATTGGTTCGATAAATTAGAGAAAAAAGATCCTACAGCTGTAAAATTATGGTCATGGTTTAGAGAAATTTCTTTAAAAGAATTCCAAAGAGTCTATGATTTACTAGGAGTTGAGTTTGACAATTTTAATGGTGAATCATTCCACTCACAATTTATTGGAGATGCATTAGAAGCAATTGATAAGAAAAATTTGCTAGAAGAATCCGATGGTGCAATGATAATCAATTTGGATGATGAAAACTTGCCACCTGTTTTAATAAAAAAATCAAATGGGTCTTCAACATACTTAACAAGAGATATTGCTACTGCAATGTATCGTAAAAAAACTTACGATTTTTATAAAAATGTATACGTTGTTGCTAGTCAACAAAAACTTCATTTTGAACAATTAAGAGCCGTTTTGAAAAAAATGGGATTTGATTGGTGGAATGATTGCGAACATGTTTCTTTTGGTATGGTTAGCATGAAAGATGGATCTATGAAAACAAGAGAAGGTAAAGTTATTTTCCTAGAAGATGTTTTAAATAGAGCTATTGATAAAACAAAATCAATCATAGAAGAAAGAAATCCTAATCTTGAAAATAAAGAAGAAGTGGCAAAACAAGTTGGTGTTGGAGCTGTAATATTCCAAGATTTATTCAATAATAGAATAAAAGATTATACGTTTGATTGGGATCAAGTTTTGAATTTTGATGGAGAAACTGGACCATATACACAATATACATTTGCAAGAAGCTGTTCTATATTAGACAAGGGAGAATTTGAATTAAAAGAAAATAGCAAATTTGATTTATTAGTTGACGATACAGAAATCGACATTGTAAAACACTTATCAAAATTTGAAGAAGTTTTATTAAATGCTACTGAAAAATACGAACCTTCTTTCTTAACACGTTATACAGTAGAATTAGCAAAACTATTCAATAAATTTTATGCAAATTGTCCAATCAACACTGTAGAAGATGAACTAAAATATCAAAGATTGTATTTAACTTATTCTGTTAACAAATGCTTGAAATTATCTTTGAGCTTGTTAGGCATTGAAGCACCAGTTAGAATGTAGGGAGAATAATGGACTCATTTATAGAAATAATCAAAAATTCTTTTACAAGAACCGCACATACAATTAAATATTTTCCACTGATTTTTGCATCAATGATTGTAATGAAATTATCGTTAAATATGTCGAATAATATTTTGTTTAGATTATCTGTATCTAAAGAAATATCGAATGTGGTAATAGCAGTTTTGGTTACATTTCTATTGAGTATTCTTTTAAATATGCTTAGTATTTCGGTTCATACACGAGACAACTATCAAATTGAACCGATTACTATTCCTAAATTAATGTTAAAGGTTGCATTTAATGGAGGGATTTTATTATTGTTGTATTTTTTATTAAAAAAATACGAAGGAGCAGTAATTGCTCTGTTATTAATTTTTAATCCATTAGTTGAGACACTTTATATGATTGACGAAGAATTTTATAAGTCAATTTGGACATCATTAAAATTTAATTTCAAAAATTTCTTAACATGGAACATACCTAATGTTATGATTTTTGCAATTTTGTATAATTTGATAATGAAGAATTACACATTTGAAGACTTTATAATGTCGAATGAAGTCGTGTCGATTTTGAAATTTGGATTACTTTTGATGTTTATTTCGTTATTCATGTTATATAGGGCTAATTTATACAGAATTTTAGAAACGGGGGAGAAATAAATGATTAATAAGATTGACAAATATTTCAGTAAATTTATGAATCAATTGGTTTATGTGAATTTATTAGAATCAAATGATTACATTGACAAAGATATTCCACTACCTGTTTTAGAAAAAGATTTACTAGATGGAGTCAAGAACAATGATTTCGTCAAAAATTTTGATTTGGAATTAATAATTAAAGGCATGATTTATAACATAGCTTACGATAGAACATTCAAATATTGTGTAAACTACACAGATATTATGTACAATATTTTCCCTGATATTGAAAAATCGATAATATCTATGGGAGTTGAAAAAATTTCAGATCCAAAACAAGCTGTTATTTATTTTAGAACAAATGATATATTAAAATCGGATATTGCAGATAATGCGTATTATTATGCGTACTGTTTAAGATTAATGGCGTTAGAAGATGAGTTTAATTCTAGTATTTTTATTGAAGAAGCTTTCAGAGTTTTAAATGAAAATGTTGCGAATTTTCCTGATTTCTTCTTAAATTATGTAGAACTTGCAAACTTAGAATTACTAAATCATAATTATATAAAAGCTTATGATTACTTAAAAAATACACACAAGATGGCAACTTGTCCTAACGATTACGATGAAAAAAGAGTATTAATTGTCATCAATGAAGTTGAACGTTTAATGGAGGATATAAAGCCTCTTAGAGATTTGGACTTTGCGACTAATTTAATTAATTCAAAACCACAAAAAGCTCTTGAAATTTTCCAAGAACTTGAAAAGACTTCTAGAATTGTTTATTTAATGGGTAAATGTTACTTGAATTTGAATGATTTGAATAAAGCTATAGAATATTTTGAAAAAGCAGAGAATATGGGATTTGATCATGTTGATTTGTATAATGATATGTCTGTGGCTTACTTCAACGATTATGATTTTGAAAAATCAATTCAAGTTTTAAATCGTGGACTCAAAATTCATAAAGACAATGAAATTTTATTGTACAATAAAGCTGTTATTGAACTAAACTCAAATAGAGTTGCAAAAGCACAGGATACATTATCAACTTTGGTTTCTTATGATGATGTTCACGAAGATATTTTTAATATGGCAATGCAATTATTGCAAAAAATAGAAGAAGACAATTAAATGTCTTCTTCTGTTATTTTTAGAGTGTTGTCTAATCTGTCAATTATTTCCAAAGCGCTTATTATGTTTTTTCTTGCTTTGTAACAATCCAAATTAATATCCACCAATTCATTAATTTTATTTATTCTATAAACAATGGAGTTTCTGTGAACATTCAGTCTTTGAGATGCTTTAATTAATGAACGTTCTTCTACAAGGTAAAAGTATAATGTTCTAAGAAGGTCTGTCCCGTTATTTATATCGTCATATTTTAGTTTGTAGATAAATTCCGGAACTAATATTTCTATTTCAGAATCCAAGCATACCAAATCATAGATGATTTTACAGCAATTATCGTTTATGTTTTCAGTTAATTCTATATTGTTTTCTAAAATTCTTCTGGATAAATCATAAGCTTTTTTCAAATTGAACAGGTTGTTTTTTAGTGATAATTTAATGCTTTTTAAGTCGTATTTTTCAGTAAAAAAGTTTAGGTTTGTCTTTACTGACGAAACATCTTTAATTTTATTATTAGTCAATAACACAAGGTATCCTTCTTGCAATACAGAATACATATACATTGGATAATCCAAAACAAATCTATTACCATGTGAGAACATGTCTTGGTATTTGAATAAACCACCTTCGATTTTAATTACATTAATATCGTAATTGTCATCTGTTTTCCAACCTATATTTGCGATATTTTCTTCGTCTTTTTCTGTAATATTTCCAGAAATCAAATTCTTAATGGTGCTGTATATGTCTTCTTTCGAATTTATCAGCCCGTTTACATTGTTATAAATATATGTTGAAATTATTTTGGAAATTTTTCTGAATTCAAATTCATATTCATCTTCAATAGTTTCAAAAGCGAGATATCCGTACAATTTGCTCAAGCTTTTCTTTTTTATTTCCAACGGATAAATCTTTTTTATAGTTGAAAAATCAAATGTATTTAGCAACAACTTTTTGTTTGAGTTCAACAGGCATACATTTACATCAAAATAATCTTTTATGATTAAAAGCAAATTATTAACGGCCTCACGGTTTGAAATTGTATTGTAAATTCTATTATAGAACTCGGAATGCTCTCGCAAAAATCCATTCACAATTTCGTAAACTTTGAAAATATCATCTTCTTTTGAATAAATAATATTTGCATTTTCGTTTTCTATGATTTCATCTTCTGCTTTAAAAAAAAGAATATTAGAATTTTTAGGACAAATAATATTTTTGTCATATTCCATTATGGATAGTGTGTTTTTCTGATCGGAAATACAATTTAACGATATATTGTCGATATCGTTTATTATATTTATGTCCGAAGAGTCAACCAACTCATCCATTTTTTTTACCAATAACTTTATATTCATCTTATCACCTTTAATTATCGTTAGACCTGTGTTATTATCTATAGTATAAATAATATCACAACCAACAAATTTTTTAAATATAAACAGGAGATACTTATGAAAAAGACTGCCATTATATTGATGATAATTACACTACTATCAAAAGTCTTAGGATTAGTAAGAGAAACTACACTGGCATATTTTTTTCCTACAAATGGGCCGGTTGCCAACGCATTTTTGGTTTCACAAATACTGCCGATTACAATAGTAAGCTTGTTTTCAGCAGGAATTTCAACTTCTTTTATTCCTATATACAATAAAATAGTACACGAAAAGGGAAAGGAAGAAGGCGATATTTTTACATCAAATATCAACAATATAGTTGTTATTATAATATTAGCATTAATAGTAATACTGGAGATTTTTACACCATCTGTAATTAAAATTTTTGCTCCAGGATTTACTGGATATACAAAAGAATTAACTATAAAATTCATGCGATTGACTTTATTGTCAATGATACCGTCCATAATGTCATGTGTATTCAAGGGATATTTGAATGCGAATAATCATTTTGTAGTTCAAAATTTACAAGGTTTTATAATGAATTTCTTCATTATACTTGCTCTTGTCATTTCCAATAAATACGATAATAATATGATAGTTGGAATTGGTTTGCTATTGGGAAATGCACTCCAATATTTGCCTTACATATTTATAACGAAAAGAAAGAATTTTAAATATCATAAGATTTTAGATTTTTCAGATAAAAATGTAAAGATGATTGTTCTTTTATCAATTCCGATAATTTTAGGAGTATCGGTAAATCAAATCAATGTTATGGTAGATAAGTCGATAGCATCTACAGTTTCAGCTAATGGTATTCCAATTCTAAATTATGCATCAAGGCTTATTGAATTTGTAACTGGTATTGTTATAGCAAATATTTCTGTAATTGTGTATCCTGAATTGTCTAGAAATTTTATCGCTAATGATTTGAATAAAATGAAAGATAGCATAATGAAATCAATGTCTATGATTTGTATTTTAGTAATCCCAGCGACAATAGGACTTTTGGTATTATCTTATCCTATTACTAAGATGCTATTCTTTAGGGGAGCTTTCACAATGAATGATGTTGATATGACATCAGTTTGTATGTTCTTCTACGCTTTGGGAATCATAGGGACTGCTATCAGAGATATTTTGTCGAAATCATTTTATGCCATGAATGATACAAAAACTCCTACGATTAATTCTGTTATTATGGTTGCTATAAATATAATAGGAAATATTATTTTATCAAGAATTTTTGGCTTAGTAGGATTAGCAGTAGCAACAAGTTTTGCAAATCTAATTGGAGCAATAATGATAATAATGAGATTACACAAAAAAATTGGAGATTTTAGCTCTACAAAATCATCATTTGTAAATATTTTTAAGATGTTGATTTCATCGTTGATAATGGGAGCTTTAGCTTATATTACATTTAAAACGACAAATATTAGATTTTCAAATACATTATCATTAATGATGTCTATAATTGTTGCAGGAATTAGTTATTTGAGTTGTATTTTAATTTTTAAGGTCGAAGAACTAAACGAAATTATCGCTTTTTATAAGAACAGAAGAAAAAAATAGATGGTTTGACAATTGAAAGTTTTTTGAATATAATTTTGTTATAAAGACAAAGATAAAAAGAGCGCATTATGATTGATTTTCAGAGAGATAAGGGTTGGTGTGACTTATTATTCATAGTAATTGCAGACATTTTTGAGTCGAATTTTCCGCTTAATAGCGTTATAAATTAAAGTGAGGTTTACCTAATTAGGGTGGTACCGCGATTTAACTCGTCCCTTATCATAAGGACGGGTTTTTTATATTTTAGGAGGTTTTTTATGAATAGTATGGGAAATCTTAGACGTACTCACATGTGTGGGGAGTTGAGATTAAGTGATGTAAACAAAGAAGTCATTCTTATGGGATGGGTTCAAAAAGAAAGAAATTTAGGATCGCTTATCTTTATAGATTTGAGAGATAATACAGGAATAACTCAAATAGCTATAAAAGACAATAATAAAGAAATTTTCGATAAAGCAAAAGATGTTAAAAGCGAGTATGTTTTATGTGTAAAAGGTGATGTTAGAGAAAGAGAATCAAAAAACAACAACATTCCTACTGGAGAAATTGAAGTTATAGCTAATGAACTAATTGTTTTGGATACAGCGAATGTTCCTCCAATTTACATTAAAGATGATGATAATGCTCAAGAAGCTGTTAGGTTAAAGTACAGATATTTGGATTTAAGAAAACCTAAATTACAAAATAATTTAAAATTAAGAGCCAAAACTAATAAATTAATTCGTGATTATTTAGATGAAAATGGATTTTATGAAATTGAAACTCCGTTTTTAGGAAAGCCAACTCCAGAAGGAGCTAGAGATTATTTGGTTGCAAGTAGAGTAAATGAACACAGTTTCTACGCACTGCCACAATCACCACAGTTAATGAAGCAACTTCTTATGATTAGTGGAATGGACAGATACTACCAAATCGTTAAATGTTTCAGAGATGAAGATTTGAGAGCAAATAGACAACCGGAGTTCACTCAAGTGGATATGGAAATGAGTTTTGTTGATCAAGAAGATGTAATGACATTGAATGAAGGCTTGATTAAAAAACTTTTCAAAGAAATTAGAGGAATTGATATTCCAACTCCTATTAAGAGAATGACTTACGCAGAAGCTATGGAAAGATATGGATGCGATAAGCCAGATTTGAGATTTGGATTTGAATTGAAAAATATCACTGAATTAGTAAAAGATTCAGAATTCAAAGTATTCTCAAGTTGTAATGATAAAAACAAAAGCGTTAGATGTATCAATATTGGGAATTATGAAAGTGAATACTCACGTAAAAAAATCGACAAATTAGAAAAATTTGTAAAAGAATACGGTGCTAAAGGTTTAAGTTGGATAAGAGTTCACGATGGAGAAATTCAATCTTCAATTAAAAAATTCTTATCTGATGAAGAAATGAATTCGATAATTGAATCTACAAAAGAAGACGAAAATGCTTTAATATTTATACTAGCAGACAAAAATGATGTTGTATTTAATGGATTAAGTGCATTAAGAAACAAAATTGCAAGAGATATGAATTTGGTTGACAATGATACATTCGAATTTGTTTGGATAGTTGATTTCCCATTATTTGAATTCGACGAAGAAGAAAACAGATTTGTAGCAATGCATCACCCATTTACAATGCCAAAAGAAGAAGACATTCAATATTTGTTAACTGACAAGGAAAAAGTAAGAGCTAAAGCTTACGATATTGTATGTAATGGAGACGAAATCGGTGGAGGTTCTATAAGAATTAACAATTCTGATTTACAAAAGAAAATGTTCGAAGCATTAGAATTAACTGAAGAAATGATTGAAAACAAATTTGGTTTCTTTGTAGAAGCTTTTAACTATGGAACACCTCCACATGGTGGATTAGCGTATGGTATGGATCGACTTATGATGTTATTAGTTGGAACTGATAATATCAAAGATGTTATAGCATTCCCTAAAACACAATCTGCTACAGATTTATTAACTGGTGCTCCATCAAATGTTGACGAGAAACAACTTAAAGAAATTCACATCAAATTAGATTAGTATGGATAAAAGATTTGAAAGAACAAAACTTCTAATAGGTGAAAATGACCTAGAAAATATCATCAACTCCAAAGTAGCTGTTATTGGCTGCGGTGGAGTTGGAGGTTTTGTAATAGAAGCTTTGGCTAGATGTGGAGTAGGAACATTAGCAATAGTAGATTATGATACTATCGATATAACAAACATCAATCGCCAAATTATAGCTTTGGAAGATACTGTTGGAAATTATAAGGTAGATGAATTTGAAAAAAGAATTCACAGAATTAATCCGAATTGCAAAGTTATTAAATTTAGGGAAAAGTTTGATAATTCTACTGTTGATTTATTTAATCTTAAAGATTATAATTATGTTATAGACGCTATTGATTTAATATCAGCGAAGCTAGATTTGGCTGAGTATTGTTATAAAAACGATATTAAGTTGATAAGTTCTATGGGTGCGGGATCGAAACTAAATCCTTTTCTTTTTAGAATTACGGATATTAAAAAGACCCACACTTGTCCAATGGCTAAAGTAATGAGAAAAGAGTTAAAAAGAAGAAACGTTGACAAACTTACATGCATTTGGTCTGATGAACAAAGGTCAGGAGAAGTTCTATCTTCAAATGGAAGAAATGCTCCGGCAAGTATAAGCTTTGTACCTTCATGTGTCGGGCTTATGATTGCATCGTATGTTATTAAAGAATTGAGGTAATTTTTTGGCAAAAGAAGGAATGGTTATAAAAACTGAATCTACTAAAGCATCTGTTCTAATTACTAGAAAAGGAGCTTGTGGTGGTGAAGGTTGTAGCAAATGTTCAGGTTGTGAACATCAAACACAAGTTATAGAATGTGCAAACTATATAAGTGCAAAGGTAGGAGATAGAGTCCAAATTTCAGGTGATGATTCTTCTATGCTTAAATATACTGCATTGTTGTATTTAGTGCCTTTAACATTTTTCCTAATTGCTCTTATATCTTCCTATTCTATTTTGGAAAATAAAATAGGAAATTTCGAATTAGCATCTTTTGGTATAGGGCTAGTAGGATTATCAATTGGCTATATAATTGTAAAATTTATAGATAAAAAATTTGTTGATAAGGACTTAGTTCATATCACGAAAATAATTGGAGGTTTGTATGAATAATTGTAGACAAAATTTAGAGAATTTTGACCCAGAGGTATTTGGACATCTAAATGATGAAATCAAAAGACAAGAAGAACATATCGAATTGATAGCTTCTGAAAACTTTGTTTCAAAAGCAGTACTTGAAACTATGGGTACTGAATTAACTAACAAGTATGCTGAAGGATATCCTGGTAAAAGATATTACGGCGGTTGTGAACATGTTGATAAAATCGAACAATTAGCTATAGATAGATTAAAAGAATTATTTAATGCAGATCATGCTAACGTTCAACCTCACTGTGGAGCAAATGCTAATATTGCTGTTTATGTTGCAGTTTTAAAACCTGGAGATACAGTATTAGGTATGAGATTAACAGAAGGTGGACACTTAACTCACGGATCACCAGTAAATATGTCTGGTAAATTCTATAATTTCGTAGATTACGGTGTAGATCCTGAAACTGAAACTATCGATTATGAAAACGTTCGTGAATTAGCTTTAAAACACAAACCAAAATTAATCGTTGCTGGTGCTTCTGCATATCCAAGAGTTATAGATTTCAAAAAATTTAGAGAAATTGCAGATGAAGTTGGCGCTTATTTAATGGTAGATATGGCTCACATTGCTGGGTTAGTAGCTACTGGAGATCATCCAAGTCCAGTTCCTTATGCAGATTTTGTAACTACAACTACACACAAAACATTAAGAGGACCAAGAGGTGGGGCAATCCTTTGTAAGGAAGAACATAAAAAATTACTAGATAAATCAGTGTTCCCAGGATTCCAAGGTGGCCCATTAGAACACATTATCGCAGCAAAAGCAGTTTGCTTCAAAGAAGATTTACAACCAGAATTTAAAGAATACACTCATCAAATTTTGAAGAATGCAAAAGCAATGGAAAAAGTATTCTTAGATAACGATGTAAGATTAGTTTCTGGTGGTACAGATAACCACTTACTATTAATCGACTGCAGAAGCTTTGATATGACTGGTAAAGAAGCTGAAGCATTATTGAGCGAAGTAAATATTACAACTAATAAGAACACTATTCCAAATGATCCTGAAACACCATTTGTAACTAGTGGTATCAGAATTGGTACACCAGCTATTACAACTAGAGGATTAAAAGAAGCAGAAGCTGCAAAAGTAGCAGAATTTATGTTAGACGCATTAAAGAAACGTAGACCTGCTGAAGAAATCAAAAAAGATGTTGTAGAATTGATGAAACAATTCCCAATCAATAGATAAATTTTTAAGCTAATACTAGACTATAGTTTAGTATTAGCTTTATTTTTTTGATGAAATATTGTATATTTGACGCATTTTATGGTATCATTTATAGAGAAATGAGGTGATAACATGGCAAAACCAGTTGTTGCTATTGTAGGAAGAGCTAATGTAGGAAAATCTACATTATTCAATAAATTAATTAAGAAAAGAATCGCCATCACTCAAGATGATCCAGGTGTTACAAGAGACAGATTGTATATGGAAGCTGAGTGGCAAAATAAATATTTTACAGTTGTAGATACGGGTGGTTTGGAACCAAAAAGTAATGAAATCATTACTAAAAATATTAAAAAACAAACAGAACTTGCTATTGAAACTGCAGATGTTATTTTGTTTATGGTTGACGGTAAACAAGGCATCACTCCAATTGATATGGAAGTTGCCGATATGCTTAGAAGAACTAAAAAAAGCGTAATTTTAGTTGTAAATAAAATCGATCACATCAAACAACAGGACAATGTATATGATTTTTATAATCTAGGATTTTATGAAATATTTCCAATAAGTGCTTCAAATTCTATGGGGCTTGGAGATTTATTAGAGGCTGTTGTTTCAAAATTTGATGATAATTCAAATACAGAATCTGATGATGATATTACCAAAGTATGTCTAATAGGAAAGCCAAATGTTGGTAAAAGTTCTTTGATTAATAACTTATTAAACGAAGAAAGAATGATAGTTACAGATATTGCAGGAACGACAAGAGATGCCATAGATTCCAAGATTAATTACAAGGGAAATGAGTATATATTCATAGATACAGCAGGTCTAAGAAAAAGAAGAAAGATTGACACAGAAGTTGAGAGATATTCTGTTGTTAGAACTTTATCAGCAATTGATAGGTCTGATATTTGCGTTCTAATGATAGATGCCACTGAAGGTGTTAGCGAACAGGATACGAAAATCTTAGGATATGCTCATGATCAAGGTAAAGCTATGATAATTCTTGTGAATAAATGGGATCTTGTTGAAAAACAAACTAACACTATGAATGATTTCAAAAAAGATATACGTACTAAATTGGGATTTGTTATGTATGTTCCTATTGTGTTCATAAGTGTAAAAGAAAACAAAAGAATAGATACGTTGTTTACTGAAATCGAAAAAGTAGATAATAATTATTCTATGAGAATTAGCACAGGTGTTTTGAATGATGTAATATCAAAAGCTGTTTTATTAAATCCACCACCATCAGATAAAGGTGTTCGTTTAAAAATCTTTTATATTACTCAGATAGAAGCCAGACCACCGAAATTTTTGGTGTTCATAAATAGAAATGATTTGATGCATTTTTCATATCAAAGATATATCGAAAATCAGCTAAGAGAAAACTTTAGCTTTGAAGGTGTTCCTTTGCAATTTGAATTTAAGACTAGGGGAAAATAGTGAATTATTTATATTTAATAGTCCTTGGAATAGTATGTTATTTCATAGGTAATATAAGTGGTTCTATTGTGCTTTCTAAGCTGATTTATAAACAGGATATAAGAAATTATGGTAGCAAAAATGCAGGCGCAACCAATGCTTTAAGAGTTTATGGAGTGAAGCTTGGTTTGGCAACTTTTTTGATTGATTTCTTAAAAGGATTTTTGTGTGCATATTTGGGCTTTAAATTTTTCGGTAGTTTAGGTATACTAATATGTGGGCTTTTATGTGTAATAGGACATATATTACCAGTTATTTATAATTTTAAAGGTGGCAAGGGCATTGCGACATCTTTCGGTGTTTTATTGTTTGCCCAACCTTTACAAGTTTTGTTTTTATTAATATTGTTTTTAATAGTTGTACTTATAACTAAATATGTTTCATTGGGAAGCATAATAGGATGTGTTTCAGCTGTTATTTATGGATTAATTTACATTAGAAAAGACTTTTACATTGGTTTAATTTATATTTTGCTAGGAATAATATCATTATTCAAGCATAGATCCAATATAAATAGATTGATTCATGGAAAAGAAAGTAAATTAGGTAAAAATTAGGAGGAAAAAATGAAAGTATTAGTAATCAATTGTGGTAGTTCTTCATTAAAATATCAATTATTTGATATGACTGATGAAAGTGTATTATGTAAAGGATTAGTAGAAAGAATTGGAATTGAAGGTTCTAAGTTAACTCATAAAGTTAATGGAGAAAAATTAGTAGTCGAAGAACCAATGAAAGATCACACTGAAGCTATTAACCATGTTTTCGATGCTTTATTAGATGAAAAATATGGTGTTATCAAGAGTTTAGACGAAGTATCTGCTATTGGTCACAGAGTGCTACACGGTGGAGATAAATTAACAGAATCTTGCATTATTGACGATAAAGTAAAAGACAAGATCAGAGAATTTATCAAATTTGGTCCGCTTCACAACCCAGCTAACTTAATGGGAATTGAAGCATGTGAAAAATTAGCTCCAGGAAAGAAAAATATCGCTGTATTCGATACTGCTTTCCACCAAACAATGCCAGCTAAAACATTTATGTATGCTATTCCTTACGAATACTATGAAGATTACAGATTAAGAAAATTTGGCTTCCACGGAACAAGCCATAGATATATTACTTTAAGAACTCAACAATTATTAGACAAAGAAGACATCAATATTATTACAGTTCACTTAGGTAATGGTTCATCTATAGCAGCTGTTAAAGACGGAAAATGCTATGATACATCAATGGGACTTACACCATTGGAAGGACTTTTAATGGGAACTAGAAGTGGAGATTTGGATCCAACTGTAATGACATTCTTAATGAATGAAAAAGGATATTCAGCTGATGAAATGAACCAAATCTTAAATAAAAAATCAGGTGTATTAGGAGTTTCTGGAATTAGCTCTGACTTTAGAGATCTTGAAGAAGAAGCTAAAAAAGGAAATGACAGAGCTCAATTAGCACTTGATATGTTTATTGAAAGAGTTAAGAGATATATCGGTGGATATATGGCTGAATTAGGTCATGTTGATGCAATTTGCTTCGCTGGTGGTATTGGAGAAAATTCTTCTTCAATGAGAAAAGATATCTTGGATACTTTTGAAGAACTAGGCGTTAAATTAGACCTTGAAAAGAACAACACTCGTGAAGAAGCTTTAATCTCAGCTGATGATTCAAAAGTTAAAGTTTATGTTGTTCCAACTAATGAAGAATTAATGATTGCTAGAGACACTTTAGACTTAGCAAAATAATAATATTTTTATTGACAACTTAACATTATTATATTATAATTAACTACGTTGTTTGTATAAATTTTAAGGACTGAAGTCCTTAAGGAGGTGTAGCATGGCAGTACCAAAGAGAAAAACTTCTAAAACTAGAAGAGATAAAAGAAGAGCTTCTTCGTATAAATTACCAAGAGTTACTATAACTACATGTCCTAATTGTGGATCTCCAAAATTACCTCACAGAGTATGTAAAGAATGTGGGTATTACGATGGAAAACAAGTTGTAGATAATTCAGAACAAAACTAATGAAAAGAGAGCCGTTTAATTAATATTAAGCGGCTTTTTTATTTGTTTGATGTTATAACATACAATATTGTGATAGAATATACTAGAGGTGAAGTATGAAAATTTTATTAGATACTTTGGGTTCCGATAAAGGAGCATCAGAATTAATAGAAGGAGCTATAATGGCTCTTGAAAGAAAAGATTTTAACTTGACGATAGTAGGAAATGAAGAAGAAAATAGAAATATTGTAAATAAAAGATTTGAAGACAAAATAGATTTTGTAAATGCTACAGAAACCATTGAAAATAATGAATCACCTACGAAAGCTATAAGATCGAAAAAAGATTCTAGTATGAGAAAATGTTTTGATTTATTAAACGAAGATTACGATGGGTTCTTATCGACAGGCTCTACTGGCGCTTTATTGACAGGAGCTACACTTATAACAAAAAGGCTTGATAATGTATCTAGACCTTGTTTAATGGTTACAGTACCTAGCTTAAAGGGTGATGTGGTAGTATTAGATGTTGGAGCTAATGTTGATGTCACTTCTGAGTTATTAGAACAATTTGCGAAAATGGGATATGTTTATTCTAAAAATATTTTAGGAAAAGAGGATTGCAAAGTAGGTCTATTAAATATTGGAGTTGAAGAACATAAGGGAGATTCATTAAGATTAGAAACATACAAAAATTTATCAAAATATCCGTATTTTAAAGGTAATGTTGAAGCAAGAGATGTTTTGAAAGGTGATTTTGATGTTGTGGTAACTGATGGTTTTTCAGGAAATATTCTTCTAAAAACAATAGAAGGTTCTGTTGAGTTTATTAAAACTTTAGCTAAGTCAAAATTATCTAAGCTTGATGAAAAATCTCAACAATCTATTATTCCTATGATTAAATCAATGAGTACAGGTATTGATTATAACAGTGTTGGATCTGCACCATTTTTAGGCACGAAGAAGCCAGTGTTTAAAGCTCATGGGTCATCTAATAGGGACGCTATTATGTCTGGGATTTTAACACTTATAAAATTCGTTGAAGAAGATGTTACTGATAAATTAAAAAAGGAGTTAGCGAATGAATAAAGAAATTTATGAAAAAGTTGTTGAAGGCTTGAAAAATGAATTTAATAGAGACGATATAGATGAAAAAACAAGATTTGTAGAAGATCTTAAAGCAGATTCAGTACGACTATTGGAAATTGTAATGGATGTAGAAGAAGAATTTGATATTGAACTTGATGACGAAAAGTTATCAGAGTTAAAAAATGTAGAAGATGTAGTTGATGAAATTGAAAGGGCACAAGGGAAATAGTTGTGGACAAAGCTAGAATTGAAAAACTACATGAACTAGAAGAAAAATTAGATTACAGGTTTACAGATATTAATCTGTTAAACCTGGCTTTTTTTCATAGCTCATACGGAAATGAAAATAAATCATATAAAGATATTTCAAACGAAAGATTAGAATTTTTAGGAGATTCAGTCTTGGATCTAATTGTTAGTGATTTCTTGTATAATAGTAAATCTTCGTTAAAAGAAGGTGCTATGACAAAGATTAGAAGTCAAATGGTATGTGAAAAATCTTTCTCAAATATGGCCAAGTATTTAGAATTAGGTAAATATTTAATGATGGGTCATGGTGAATTTATTTCAGGTGGCAGTGAAAAACCTAGTGTACTTGCTGACACTTTCGAAGCAGTTTTTGGTGCAATATATTTGGATTCTGGTTATGAATCGGCTTTTAAAATTGTAGAAAATAAGTTTAAAAGTCTATTCATAGCTGAAATAGAAACAAAGTCTAGTTTTATTGACTATAAGACTATGTTACAGGAAAATAATCAAAAAAATTCAAGAGATAAATTGAAGTACAAGATTGTTAAAGAAGAAGGTCCAGATCACGACAAGAAATTCTATGTAGATGTTTACGAAGGTAACTTAGTTATAGGATCTGGATTTGGTTCTTCAAAAAAACACGCAGAACAAGATGCTGCTAGAAACGCCTTGATTAAATTAAGGGTAATAAATGAGTAAGAAAAATTACATTGTATCATTGTTTATTCCTCATTTAGGTTGTCCAAATGATTGTATTTTCTGTAATCAACGCAAAATCACAAATTATATTGAAGTCGTTAAAAAAGATGAAATAAGAAATGAAATTAGAAATCAACTTGCAAATTTTCCTAATAAAAGTCAAGAAGATATTCAGATAGCTTTTTATGGTGGATCATTTACAGGAATTGAAGAAACTGCTATGATAGACTATTTAAAAATAGCAAATGAATTCATTGAAGACGATAAAGTTAGATCTATTAGACTTTCTACAAGACCTGATTATATTGATGAACACATTTTAAATATTCTTAAGGAATTTAACGTAGAAACTATAGAATTAGGTGTTCAATCAATGGTAGATAGTGTATTAGATGCAAATTTAAGATGTCACGATAGTCAGTGCGTTAGAACATCTTCTGAGTTAATAAAATCTATGGGATTTAGTTTAGGGCTTCAAATGATGACAGGCTTATACAAATCAACGCCAGAGATGGACTTATATACTGCAGATGAATTAATCAAGTTACAACCTGATTTTGTCAGGATATATCCAACTTTGGTTATAAAAAATACTATGCTAGAGACTTATACCAAATTAAATAAATATAGTCCGGAAAATCTGCAAGATTCGGTCGAAAATTGTACCAAAATATATTTGAAATTTATAAATGCTAATATACCAGTTATTAGATTAGGTCTCCTAAATACAGAAAATATAAAACAAGGCGAAGATGTAGTTGCGGGTGCAATTCATCCAAATTACAGACAACTTGTAGAAGATAATTTGTACAGAAAAGTTATAGATTATATCTTGAAAAATGAAAATCTTGAAACACTTGAAATACATGCCAAATCAAATATTTTGAATAATTTTGTCGGCTATAATGGGGAAAACAAAAAATACTTTAAAGAAAAGTATCGATTAAAAACCATAAAATATTCTAATTCAGATAAAAACTTCGTAGTGTTAGATGATATCAATAAAATTGATATTAATTTAGAAAATATTTTTAAAAACATCGAAAAAGAGGTGTAGTTGTGGGATTAAAATCAGTTGAAATACAAGGTTTTAAGTCTTTTAAAGATAAAATAAAATTGAATTTTGATAATCCCATAACAGCAATTGTTGGGCCAAATGGTAGCGGGAAGTCAAATATCTCAGATGCTATTTTATGGGTTTTAGGTGAACAGTCAGCCAAAAATCTCCGTGGAAATAAAATGCAAGATGTTATTTTTGCTGGAACTCAGAAAGAAAAACCTGTTAACTTTGCACAAGTTTGCATAACTTTTGAAAATGACCTATGGAAAGACATTGATTATCAAGAAATTACAGTAACGAGAAGAGTTTTCCGTACTGGTGAAAGTGAATATTACATCAATAAAAATCAAGTTCGCCTAAAAGATGTAAAGGAATTATTTTTAAATACAGGAATTGGAAAAGAAGGTTATTCTGTAATAGGTCAAGGTAAAATCGACGAAATTCTGTCATCAAAAAGCGAAGATAGAAGGGAATTATTCGAAGAAGCATCTGGAATTTCCAAACAAAAGTACATTAAAGAGCAAAGTGTTAAAAAGCTTGAACAAACTAATGAGAATTTACTAAGAATTGAAGATATATTGATTTCTCAAGTTGATAGATTAAAATATTTAGAAAAAGAAAGTAAAAAGGCTAAACAAGGAATTGTTCTGGAAGAAAAACTAAAGGAAATGGAAATCCAAAAAGCTTTATTGGATATCGAAAAACTTTCTATTACACTAAGAGATGTAATTGAGAAAAAAGAAAATAATGATAAAAGCTTGATTGACGTTAAATCAAAACTTGTAGATTTCGAAAATAAAAGAAATGATTTATTAAAAAACATTAATAAAATAGATATAGATACCGAATTAAAAATCTCTAAATTAGCTGATATTAAGAGTCAAAAAATAAAAAATGAATCAGATATTCAATTGAATGATGAAAGACTTAAAAATAGCAACACAGAATTAGAGAGACTAATAAAAGAGAACGAGAATTATTCATCAGAAATTAAAAATCTAATATCAAAAATTGATCATTTACAGAATACAATAAAAAATTCAGAGAAAAAGCTTGAAGAAATAAATTCAAATTTAGAAAAATTGAATATTGATGATTCTGAAGATGAGCTTAATATAAAAAAACAATTAGGCGATAAAAAGTCTGAAGAATTAAATAAATTACAGTCAATTTATACACAACATATTATAGAAAAATCTTCACGTGATGCGATTGAACAAGAAAGATTGAAGGAAATATCAGAGGTAAAAAAGCAAAAAGAAGAATCTGAATTCAAATTAAATCAATTAGTAGAAGAATTACGAAATTTCGAAGTAATGATAAAGGATTATGACAAAAGTTTGGATAATTTAAATAAAGAAAAAGCAGAATTTTCTAGAATTATAAATGATAAAGAAAAATCTTTACTTGATCTAAGAGACAAATTATCTAACTTAAAGGAAGAATCGATAACTAACAAAAACAAATATATGTTTTTGAAAAATACAATAGATAATCACGAAGGATACAACTTTACAGTTCAAAACTTTTTTAAGAAGTTAAATCCTAGTTTACAAGACAAAGTAATAGGGACACTTGGAGATTTAATCAGTGTAGAGAAACAGTATGAGAAATCTGTAGATGCAATAATGTCATCAGCATTTCAAAATATTATTATTAGAAATGAAAATGATGGTAAGGAATTAATTAGTTTTTTAAAGTCAAACAAGATTGGAAGACTTACTTTTTTGCCATTAAATAAAATAAAACCACGAAATTTTGATTATGTAAAGGATGAATTAGTACTTGGTCATTTAAATGAATTTATAAAATCTGATGAAAAATTTAGGGATATTGTAGATTATTTTGCACAGAAAACCCTTGTCACTCAAAACATGGACGATGCGATTTTAGTAAGTAAGAAATATAAAAGCTTTAGGATAGTTACGTTAGATGGGGATATCATTAATAGTTGGGGTTCAATGGTAGGTGGATATAAAAAACCTTCTAATTACTCAATACTATCGACGAAAAACAGCTTAAATTCTGTTGAAAGTATATATAAAAACTGTGTTAATGAATATAACAGTTTGAAAAAAATATACGAAGAAAACTTCGATACTATTAATAAAAATAAATCCGATTTAGGAATTATAGAAGATAAGCTTATTAGATTAAGAACTGAAAGGGATTCTTGTAATAGCAACATCAAGGACAAGCAGTTTGAGATTAAATATTTGAAATCTAATATTAGTGATTTTGATAATAAGTTGAATTCAAGTACGACACTAAGTGAAGCCAATGATTTACAAGAAACTGATTTAAAAAATCAAATTGTCGAATTAGAAAGTGTTTTAAAAGAATTAAGTGTTGAAATTGACAAATTACAAGAACAATATAATTTGGACAAAATGAATATGATTAGTTTAAAATCCGAATACTCTTCTGTACAAAGGGATTTAAATATATTTAATAATCAGTTAAATGACGCAAAAATTAGGAAAGAATATTTGGAAGATAACTTTAAAGTTAATTCAGTTAAAATTGATGAGATTCATAAAAATATTGCTAAGTACAAAAACCATAAAAATGATATAACATCTAAAACTATTGATTATGATGATATTATTTCTGGGCTAAATAATGAAATTTTAGATATGAAGTCCAATATGAATGAATTTAAATCAGAGTTATCTAAGATTGAGCAATCAATTTATGATTCAAATGCTAGTGTTCAAAAAACAGAAATTAGCAATAACTCATTAATTGATAAGGCTTTAAATACAACAGAGAAGTTAAATAATATCAAAATAGATATCAATGAGCTTTATGATATTAATATAGATACAATAGAATCTAATCCTGATATTAAAATTAGTCAAAAAGAAATCAATAAAATTACCAATGATTTAAGAAATATTGGTTCTTTCTCTGTAGATAGCATTCAAGAATATGAATCAGTTAAAAAAGAATTTGATTTTATGACTAAAAATAAAAATGATTTGATTGAATCCAGGGAAGATATTATGAGCGCTATTAATAAGCTTAATAGAGAAATGAAAGAAGTATTCACCAAAAAATTTGAAGAAATAAACACAAAATTTGTTGCAATTTTTAAACAACTTTTTAATGGCGGATACGCAAGTCTTAAATTGACAGAAGATGATGTTCTAAGTTCTGGAATTGAAATAACTGCTCAACCACCTGGGAAGAAACTTCAGAGTCTAAACTTATTGTCCGGTGGTGAAAGATCATTGACAGCGGTAGCGTTGCTTTTTGCGATTTTTGAGACAAGACCTTCTTCTTTTTGTATATTAGACGAAATAGATGCTGCTTTAGATGAAATAAATATTAAGAGATACAAGGAATATTTAATTAAATTTAAAGAAAAAACTCAATTCATTATTATTACACATAGAAAAAGTACAATGGAAATAGCTAACATATTATATGGAATAAGTATGGAAAAAGATGGAATATCTAAAATGATTAAATTAGATGTAGATAGGAGAGAGATATGCTAAATAAGTTTTTTGATAAGTTTAAGTCTAAAAAAGACGACGAAGAAACAAAAAACACAGAAGAAGATTTACAACAAGAAGAATTAGAAACTAGTCATTCCAATGAAAATATAGAAAAAAGCGAAGAAGTCGTTGAAGACAAGAATGTAGATTCTGTAACTGATAGCAAAAAATATCCAGTAGAATCTGAAGAAATTAACGAAGATAAAGAAGAAAATAAAGAAGGGTTTTTTGAAAAATTAAAGAATTCATTACTTAAAACTCGTGACAATATTTCTAATAAGATTGATCAAGTTTTAGCTAATTATAGAACTGTAGATGAAGAATTGTTCGAAGAAATTGAAGAAACTTTGATTTCCGCAGACATAGGAGTTGAAACCACATTAAAAATTGTGGGTCAATTGAGAGATAAAGTAAAGCTTAATAACATTCAAGATCCAAGTAAAATTAAAAATGTTTTGGCTGATATTTTAAAAGAAAATATAATTAACGATAAAATTGACAATAATTTAAATGTAGATGATAAAACTATTATTTTAGTAGTTGGTGTAAACGGTGTTGGAAAAACTACTACAATTGGTAAATTAGCCATGAAATTCAAAAAAGATGGCAAAAAAGTTTTGATGGTTGCAGCCGATACTTTTAGAGCGGCAGCTATAGAGCAGCTAACTGAATGGGCAAACAGAGCTAAAGTTGATATTATAAGTCATAAGGAAGGATCTGATCCAGCAAGTGTTGTTTTTGATGGAGTTAGTGCTATGAAAAGTAGGAACGCAGACATATTAATTTGTGATACAGCAGGAAGGCTTCATAATAAAAAGAATTTAATGAATGAGTTGAATAAAATTAAAAGAGTTATTGAAAAAGAATATCCAGAAGCTAAAAAAGAAATTTTACTCATTGTAGATGGTACTACTGGACAAAACGCAATTATTCAAGCAAAAGAATTTATGAATGCAACTGACTTGACGGGAGCTATAATTACAAAACTAGATGGTACGGCTAAAGGTGGAATGATATTTCCACTAGAAATGGAATTGGGAATTCCAGTAAAATTCATAGGAATTGGCGAACAAGTTAATGATTTGGTTAAATTTGAACCAGAAAAATTTATAGAAGCAATAATAAATTAAAATTGAATTTTTTTTCATTTTTTGATAAAATTTGTGTGTGGAGGAATAACATGGATAATAAATTTAATAATGGATCTGTAAAGATCTCTAATGACATAATTTCCCTTATTGCAGCAGAAGCTTGCATGGAAGTTGAAGGTGTAAAAGCTATTATGACACCACAATCAGAAAAAGTAAATATACAAAAAGGAGCTCAAAAATCAGTAATCATTGAAATTCTTGACAACGCTGTAAATGTAAGAGCCCATATTGAAGTAGATTCTGATTATAACATCAAGGATGTATGCTATAAGGTGCAAAAGAAAATAAAAGAAAATATCGGCATGATGACTGGGTTAGTTGTCATAAATGTAGATGTTGTTTGTGAGAAAATAAGTATTTAAAGTAACCCTCTTATCAGAGGGTTATTTTCTTGGAGGAAATATGTCAAGAAGACAATCTAGAAAAAGCGCAATGCAATTAATCTATGAAATGAATATGAACGGAGATTATGATAAACAAAGAATTGAAGAATTTTGCAAATATCAGAATATTAATAAAAATGATATCGAATTTTTCAAAGAAATAGTATTAAATTTTATTGAACATATTGATGACATAGTAAATATCATAGAAAATAACACAAAACAATGGAACTTGGACAGAATTAACAAACTAGATTTATCGATTTTACAAGTTGGTGTTTGCGAAATTCTATACGTGGAAAGCACTCCAGATAGTGTTGCTATTAATGAAGCCGTTGAATTAGCGAAAGAATATTCTACAGAAAAATCATACAGTTTTATCAACGGCATATTAGGCTCTGTATTAAAGAGAAAAGAAAATGCAAGTTTATAGCGTTAAAGAGATCTCTGATTATATTCAAAACACTTTGAAGAAGGATCCAATTCTATCAAACGTGTGGGTTGAAGGTGAGATTTCAAATTTTAATAAAAATATTTCAGGACATGTGTATTTTAGATTAAAAGATGAAAAAGCTTTGATTTCTTGCATGATTTTCAAAACAATGTCTCTGGCAAAAACTATTAACTTAAAAGATGGAGACAAAGTTCAACTAAGAGGAAGCATAACAACATATCAAGGATCAAGCACTTATCAACTTCTTGTAAAAGAATGTAAAAAATCAGGGACTGGAGATCTTTTTCAAAAGTATTTAGA